>JANOKR010000626.1:0-21818 GCA_031419315.1 Betaproteobacteria bacterium | reverse complement strand
CTCGACCTTCGAGAAGCCCTTGTGCCCGGCTTTGAAATCACCCTCGAACCAGTCGAAGATCTTGCTCACTTCAACACGCCCGTCTCGCACGCGGTTGCGCGTGCGGTCGGCCATGAAACGTTGCATGCCGTCTTCGAGCTGGGCCTCGAGTTTGCCCGCCACGAAGGCCTCGGTGCGCAAGGCCGGGCAGCCGATCGACGCGCAGTTGACGGCCCCATGCACCCGCGGGTCGTTGTACTTCGGGCGCAGCTGTTCGTGCTCGATCCAGTCGAGATGGTGTTTGGCGCCAAGCAGGGTAAAAAATTCCAGGCTCCAGGGTTTGCTGAAAACACCGCCGATGTCGCGGATCGATTTCAGGTCCGGCCACTTGGTGAGGATCAGCTCGACCGTGAAGGCGTTGTAGGCGTTGATCAAAAACGCCATCTGCTGGTCGCGGCTCCAGGCATCGAAGTCGGCCTTGGGCACCGCGCTCATGGCGTCGAGAACCTTCTTCAATTCGGCGCGGTCAGCCTTGAAGGCTGGATAGTCGGCGCGGCTCTGTTTGTTGTCGGGCAACCAGCGCACATGTTTTTTTACCAGTGTGTCCCAGCCGGCAAAAGTGTGATCGAACTGCGCCGATGCGGTGCCGGCGAGCAGCAGCGTGACCAGCAATACAAACCACTTTTTCAACGTCGTTTTCAACATAGCTTTCAACGTCGCTTTCAACATTACATCAACTCCTGCGCCAGCGGTGCAAACGCTCGACCCATTTCAGCAAGCCCAGCGGCTGGTGCGCGCGCTTCCATTCGCCGGCGGCATATTTATTCGCCTCGGCCCAGGTCGGATAGGTGTGGATCGTGCCGAGGATCTTGTTCAACCCGAGGCCGTATTTCATCGCCAGCACATATTCTGCAAGCAGGTCGCCGGCATGCACGCCGACGATGGTCACGCCCAGGATCTTGTCCTTGCCCGGCACGGTGAGCACCTTGACCCAGCCCTGCGCGGCGCTGTCGGCGATGGCCCGGTCGAGATCGTCGATGCCGTAGCGGCTAACCTCGAAGGCAATGCCTTTTTCACGCGCTTCCTGCTCGTTGAGGCCGACCCGCGCGACCTCGGGGTCGATGAAGGTGCACCAGGGGATCACCGAGTAGTCGGCCTTGAATTTCTTGAACGTGCCGAAGAGTCCATTCACCGCCGCGTACCAGGCCTGGTGCGCTGCCGTGTGGGTGAACTGGTAGGGGCCGGCGACATCACCCGCGGCCAGGATGTTCGGGTACACCGTTTCAAGATACTCGTTGACGGTGACCGTGCGGTTCACCGGCACGCCGATGTCTTCGAGCCCGAATCCCGACAGCCGCGCAACCCGCCCGACGGCGCACAGCAGCAGATCGAAGCCGATGCGAATCTCGCGCCCAGCGGCTTCGACGATGATGAATTTGCCCTCGGCCGTCTTCTCGCAACGCAGCGCCTTGTGGCCGGTGAGCACCACCACGCCATCGGCTTCGAGCGCCTTGCGCGCGTAGGCCGAAACATCTTCATCCTCTCTGATCATCAGGCGCGCCATCATCTCGATCTGCGTCACCTGCGAGCCCAGGCGCGCAAAAGCCTGCGCCAGCTCGCAGCCGATCGGGCCGCCGCCAAGCACCACCAGCCGCTCGGGGCTTTCACGCAGGCCCCACAGCGTGTCGCTGGTCAGGTAGCCAACCTCGTCGATGCCCGGCAGCGGAGGCACAAAAGGCCGCGCGCCGGTGGCGATGACGATGCTGCGGGTGCTCAGGGTCTGCTCGCTGCCGTCCTGGCGTTTGATATGGACATGCCAGGGGTCGATGATCTTGGCTGTGCCTTCGACGACATCCACACCCAGCCCGGTATAGCGCTCGACCGAATCGTGCGGCTCGACTTCACGCACGACGCGCGCCACACGCTCCATCACGTCGGCGAAGTTCATCTTGAAATCAACCTGCGCGATGCCGTAGTCGGCGCTGTGCCGCATCTGGCGCGCCAGCGTCGCGGTCTTGATCAGCGCCTTGCTCGGCACGCAGCCGTAGTTGAGGCAGTCGCCGCCCATCTTGTGGCTTTCGACAAGCGTCACCTTGGCCTTCACCGCCGCGGCGATATAACTCGTCACCAAGCCGGCGGCGCCGGCACCGATGACAACCATATTGCGGTCGTAGGACTTCGGCTTCTTGTCCGCCCAGCGCGCATAGACCTTGCGCGCCTTGACGATGTCGACGATCTTCTTGGCGACCAGCGGGAAGATGCCGAGCAGCACGAATGCGCCAAACAGCCCGGGCGACAGGATGCCCTTGAGCGAAGTGATCTGCGCCAGTTGCGTGCCGGCCAGCACATAGACCACGGTGCCGGCAAACATGCCGAGCTGGCTGACCCAGTAAAAGGTCCAGGTTCTTTGGCGCGTTAAACCGAACAGCACATTGATTGCTGCCGGCGGGATCGCAGGAATCAGGCGCAGCGACAAAAGATAGAAGGCACCGTCGCGCTCGATCCCACGGTCAACCTCATTTAGTCGGCTGCCAAACTTCTTGCGTACCGTGTCGGCAAGTACGTAGCGCGATGCCAGAAAGGCCAGGGTTGCCCCAATCGTCGAAGCGAATGAAACAACGACCGTTCCGACTACCAGGCCGAAGAGCGCGCCACCAATCAATGTCATCACCGCGCCAACTGGCAGCGCCATGGCAAAGACGACGATGTAGAGCAGCGCGTAGATGCCGATGACGGTCAGCGGCCTCTCCGCGTAGAGCGCGGCGAACTGCGCCTGGCTGGTCTTGACGAATTCGAGGCTGAAATACTGCCCGAGATCGAGCGCAAAAAATACCGCGACCACCAGCACCAGGCCCCCGACGAGCAGCAACTTGTTCTTGTTCATGGATCCGTCTCTCCTAACCACCCCAAGGCCGGCGCGAGCCGGGCGCCATCAGGCTTGCAGGCCGGATGGCTTTCGCCAGCCACAAAGCCCCTTTCGGGCCTTTGTGCGCGGGCTCAGTCCCCCGAGGGGATCAAGGAAAGTGGCCAAGCCACATTTCCTTGAGACCATTCGGTCGCCCGCGGCGCCGCGACATTACACATTCAAAAAACGCCAACCACAAACGATGCGGGTCAAGATCGTCAACGCACACAGCGCGGCAAAGCCGTAGGCCCACCACGCGAAGTGCGCGGGCCACAGGCACATCAGCGCAAAACAGAGCAGCGTCTCGGTGCCTTCGGTCAGGCCGCCCAAATAGAAGATTCCCTTCGCCGGATAGGCCTCGCTCTTCAGGCCGCGCCGCTCGGCGAGCACTGCAAACGCCAGAAAGCTCGAGCCGGTGCCGATGAAGGCCGCCAGCAACACCGCCGCCGGCAAGGCCTTGTGTGCCGGGTCGCTGACCGCAAACGCCAGCGGAATGCTGGCGTAGAACAAGAAGTCCAGTGTGATGTCGAGAAACGCGCCCCGGTCGGTGGGCGTGGTCAGCCGCGCCACGCTGCCGTCGAGCCCGTCGAGCAGGCGGCTCAGCAGCAGCAGCACCAGGCCCAGCAGCGGTGCGGCCAACACAATCGCCACCGCCGCGCCGATGCCGACGCAGAAGCCGGCCAGGGTGACGGCGTCGGCTTGCACCCCGGCGCGCACGATGCGGCGCGCCAGCGTCTCCAGCGCGGGCTTGAGCAGCGCCAGCGCGGCGCGGTCAAACATCGCCGGCAGCCCGGGGCATGCGGTGCTTTGGCACCGCGGCTCGGGCGGCGTTGCTCATCAGGCTACCTCCGTGCGGCGCACTGCGGTATTCGCCTTTCGGGCGGCCGGGCAGGCTCATCAGGCTACCTCCGTGCTGCGCACTGCGGTATTCGCCTTTCGGGCGGCCGGGCAGGCTCATGGCTTCAGAGTTTTTCCTGCACAACGACCGAGACCTTGATATCGGGCGCACGCAAGAGTTCCTGGCTTCGGCTGTCGTCCATGAAACGCAGGCGCAAGGTGTAGTTGCCGACCGGCACAAAAAGGTTGGCCTGGGTCGCACCGTTGGCCAGGTCGATGGCTTGCACGAGCTTGTCGCCAACCAGCACGTCCAGCATGAAGTGGCCCGATCCGTCAGCGCCATGGCCCCGCGCGGCGACACCAAAACCGTCGACCGCAAACCGCAGGTTGAACGGGCTCACCACCGGTTCGCCGTCTCGCAAATTGGTGATCAGCGCGCGTTTGCCAGGCGGCCGCGGCCGGGTCAATTCTTCCTGGTACCAGGCGTTGCAGCTGGCCTCGAAGTTCGCCGGGTCGATAGACAACGGCGCGACGCTGCGCGGCCCGGACACGAGCACCACAATCTCGGGGCTGAAGACAAAATGCGGGCGATGCTCGTGGTCGGCAAAGAGCAGCCGCAAGGTATGCCTGCCCGCCGGCAGCGCCAGCTCGACGCCGGTCTGGCCCTTGCCAAAATGGCGGTGGTGGTCGTCGAACGGGATCTTCTCGGTCACGCTTGGCGGCAGCCGTTTGTCGATGAGCAGATGGTGGTGGCCGGCTTTCGGATGGGCTTTCCCGGCTGGCACCACGCCCATGCCACGAACCGAGAAGTCGACCAAAAATGGCGAGCGCACCGAGTAGCCGTCGCGAAGGTTGGAGAAATCCACCGCGGTCGGCTCGGCCAGCCTGACCCGGGTGCGCTCGCGGGTGTGCTTCGACCAGCAGGCCCGCTGCGCATCGTCGCGCGGCAGCGCCTCGGCCAGCGCCGGAATCGTCGCAAAGCCCGTGGTCACGGTCACTGTCAGCACCACTGCCAGGACCCAATTCGTTTTAATCATCGATGTGCATCCCCATCTGCGGCGCGAATTCTGGCATCCAAATTTGCGGGTTTGCCCGTCTCAAGGTTGGGGATTGACGCAGCGAGGCCGTCAAGCCACGGTGCAGGCCCCGATCCTACGCAGGAGCTCATCTTGGACATCACCGTCTTCTATGCCACCAACCGCGGCCATGAAGGGCCGGACCGCTTCAAGCCCGCCCGCTACAGCACGAAGTTTTCGAGCGACGGCATGGAGAACCTGCGCTTCGGCAAGGTCAGCTTCAGCGCCAACGACGCCAAGGTCGCCGAGCTGCTGGCCAAGCACCGGCCCAACACCGGCCCCGGCGACGGCGAGGCCTTGCAAGACTACTTCGGCAAATGCCTGCGCGAAGGCCAGCGCATCGAGGCCTATCCGGAGTCGATTCCCGAAGGCATGGTCAACGAAGGCGCGCAGAAGAAGGTGCTGCTCGGCTCAAAGGCGATGTTCGCAGACTTGCAGACCGACATGCGCGCTGGCCGCGACGTGCTGTTGCTGATCCACGGCTACAACGTGAGTTGGGAAGACGCAGTCGGTAGCGCAGCGAGTCTCGAAGCGACGATGAACCAGCCCGAAGACAGCGGCGCGACGACGCAGCAGGTGCGCGTGGTGCTGTTCACCTGGCCGTCCAATGGCCAGGCCCTGCCCTTTGCCAGCTACAAGAGCGACCGCTCCGATGCCCGCGGCTCGGCAGGTGCAGTGGGGCGCGGCCTGCTCAAGATGCGCGACTTCCTGCACGAGCTCGGCCGTGAAGTGCGCATGGTCAACCGCGAAGTGCAGGCCCTGCGCACCGAGCTCAGCGGCCAGGGCATGCGTGCCAGCGAGGTCGACCGCGCCGTGGCGCAAATGGAAGAGACCCAGGTCTGCGGCCAGAAGCTGCACCTGCTCGCCCACTCGATGGGCAACTACGTGCTGCAGAACGCGCTCAACCGGCTGTGGGAGCACAGCCCCGGCACCGCCTTGCCGCGGCTCTTCGACCATGTCTTCCTGTGTGCCGCCGATGTCGATGACAACGTGCTCGATACCGGCCAGCCGCTTGAGCAGGTTCACCAGGTGGCCAACAAGGTCTGGATTTATCACAACCCCAACGACACCGCGCTGCGCATCAGCGACTACACCAAGGGCAACCCCGATCGACTCGGGCAACGCGGCGCGGCGCGGCCACAGGCGCTGCACCAGAAAATGGCGCAGGTCGATTGCAGCCCGCTCGTCACCGGCCTGACCCAGCACAGCTACTACACCAACGGGCGCATCGCGCGCGATATCCGGCTGGCCTTGCAGGGCATCGCGCCGGACCACACGACACGCGGTTTGAGGGCCGGAGCAGGCATGAATATCTGGCGCTTCTAAAGGCCCCCAGGCCGGGCTGGACGCCGCCGCTTGCGTGCAACGTGAGCCGGCGTCAGCCAGCGTTGCCGTAACCGCCACCGCCGGGTGTCTCGATGACAAAAACATCCCCCGGCTCCATCACCGCCGAGCCGATATGGCGCAGCAGTTCATGGCGGCCATCACTGCGTTCGACGCGGTTGATGCCTAACGCGCCACTTGAGCCGCCGGCCATGCCGAAGGCCGGCACTTCGCGGCCGTTGCTCAGGATCGACGCCGTCATGCGCTCGAGAAAACGTACCCGGCGCACGCCGCCGTCGCCACCACGCCAACGACCGGCGCCGCCCGAGCCGGGGCGGATCTCGTAACTTTCCAGCCGCACCGGGAAGCGGAACTCCAGCACCTCGGGGTCGGTCAGCCGCGAGTTGGTCATGTGCGTCTGCACGACGCTGGTGCCGTCAAAACCTGGCCCCGCACCCGAGCCGCCGGAGATCGTTTCGTAATACTGGTGGCGCTCGTTGCCAAAGGTGAAGTTGTTCATCGTGCACTGGCCGGCCGCCATCACACCGAGCGCACCGTAGAGCGCATTCGTCACGCAGGTTGATGTCTCGACGTTGCCGGCGACCACCGCCGCGGGTGGTGTCGGGTTGAGCATGCAGCCTTCGGGCACGATCACATGCAGCGGCTTGAGGCAGCCGGCGTTGAGCGGGATATCGTCATCGACGAGGGTACGAAAGACGTACAACACCGCGGCCATCGTGACCGCTTTGGGGGCGTTGAAATTGTTCGGCAACTGCGCGCTCGTGCCGCTGAAGTCGATCGTCGCTTCGCGCTGCGCGGCATGCACGCTGACCTTGACCTTGATCTCGGCGCCGTTGTCGAGCCGCAGGGAAAATGCGCCGTCCTTCAGCGCGGTGATGACCCGCCGCACCGACTCTTCGGCATTGTCCTGCACATGCTGCATATAGGCCGCTACCGTCGTGCGGCCAAACAGCGCGACCATCGCGATCAGCTCGTCCACGCCCTTTTGGTTGGCTGCGATCTGCGCGCGCAGGTCGGCGATGGTCTGCTCCGGGTTGCGTGCTGGATACCGCCCGCTGCCGAGTTGGGCGCGCAGTTCGGTGTCGCGCAAGACGCCGTCGCGCACGAGCAGGAAGTTGTCGAACAACACACCTTCTTCGTCAATCGTCTTGCTGAACGGCGGCATCGATCCCGGTGTGCTGCCACCGATATCGGCGTGGTGGCCACGTGAGGCCACGTAGAACGAAGGTGGGGGTTGCGTATCGCCAGCGGACGCAGACAGCGTTGGCGCGTTGATCCACACCGGCGTGACCACCGTCACATCGGGCAGGTGGGTGCCGCCATGGTACGGGTCGTTGAGCACGTAGACGTCGCCCTGCTGCATCTGCGGGTTGCGCTCGATCACGGTCTTGATCGATTCGCTCATCGAGCCCAGGTGCACCGGCATGTGTGGTGCATTGGCAATCAGCTCACCCGCGGCGTTGAACAGCGCGCATGAAAAATCGAGCCGCTCCTTGATATTCACCGAGTAGGCGGTGTTCTGCAGGCGCAGACCCATCTGTTCGGCAATATTCATGAACAGGTTGTTGAAGACTTCCAGCATCACCGGGTCGGCATCGGTGCCGATGGCGTGCTGCGTCGCGCGCGCCTGCACCCGATGCAATTCGATCGCGCCGGCCGCCAGCAGCCGCGCCTGCCAGCCGGGCTCGACGACCGTGGTGGCGTTTTTCTCGGCGATCACCGCCGGGCCGTCGATGCGCGCACCGGCACGCAGCGATTCGCGCACATGCAGCTCGGCGTCGAGCCATTCACCGCTGTGCATCTTGACTGTCGCGGTCGGCCGCGGATGGTGCGCCGCTGGTTCGTCATGCGACGCTGCAAGGTCGCTCATGAGCAAATGTGGCTTTGCCACTTTGCTCATTCCCCCTCGGGGGGGCGGACGACGTATGTCGTCGGCCTTGGGGGCGCTCTCGAAGCGCTCGCCGGCACCGACCGCTTCGACCGACACCGCTTCGATGACGAGCGAGCGACCAGGCATCAGGAAAGCAAAACGCTGCCGGTAACCGGCTTCGAACTCGGCACGGATCTCGTCGATCGACGCCAGCGCAAGATCCAGCGCGGTGTCGGTGCCTTGATAACGCACATGGACATGCCGGCGCAGGCTGATGCGGTCCGCTGCCACGCCCTGGCGCGCGACCTCCTGCTGTGCCACGCTGCCGAGCTCGTCGAGCCGCGCCGCGGCCGCAGCCAGGCCGGCGGCATCCAGCGGCAGTTCGATCGACGCCTCGCGCATCACGATCTGGTCGGCCAGCCCCATGCCGTAGGCGCTGAGCACCCCGGCGAGGGGGTGCACAAACACCCGCGTCATCGCCAGCGCGTCGGCGACCAGGCAGGCATGCTGGCCACCGGCGCCGCCAAAACATTGCAGCGTGTACTGGGTGACGTCGTAACCGCGTGCGACCGAGATGCGTTTGATCGCATTGGCCATGTTCTGCACCGCGATCTGCAAGTAGCCTTCTGCCAACGACTCCGGCGTCGCGGCGCGGCCGGTGGCCTGTTGCACCTGTGCGGCCAGCGTCTCGAAGCGGCTCAAGACGACATCCCGGTCGAGCGCCTGGTCGGCGTTCGGGCCGAAGACTTTCGGGAAGTGCGCCGGCTGGATCTTGCCCAGCAGCACATTGGCGTCGGTGGTGGCTAACGGGCCACCTCGACGGTAGCTCGCGGGCCCGGGGTTGGCGCCGGCGCTGTCGGGGCCGACGCGCAACCTAGCGCCGTCAAAGTGCAGGATCGAGCCGCCGCCGGCGGCGACGGTGTGGATGCTCATCATCGGCGCGCGCATGCGCACCCCGGCGACCTGGGTCTCGAACGAACGCTCGAATTCACCCGCTGCACCGCCCGTGAAATGGCTGACATCGGTGCTCGTGCCGCCCATGTCGAAACCGATGACCCGGTCGTGGCCAGCCGCCACCGCCGTGCGCACCATGCCGACGATGCCACCCGCCGGACCCGACAGGATCGCGTCCGTGCCCTGGAAACGCTGCGCCTCGGTGAGGCCGCCGCTGCTCTGCATGAAAAACAGCCGCACGCCGGGCATCTGGCCGGCGACCTGGTCAACGTAACGGCGCAGGATCGGCGACAGGTAGGCGTCGACCACCGTCGTATCGCCGCGCGACACCAGCTTGAGCAGCGGGCTCACCCCGTATGAAACGCTGACCTGGGTGTAGCCGATCTCCAGCGCCAGCGCGGCCGCCGCTTGTTCGTGCGCGGTGTAGCGGTAGCCATGCATGAAGACGACCGCGCAGGCGCGGATGCCGGCGTCGAACGCCGCTTGCAGCTTTGGCCGCAGCGCGCCAAGATCGATCGGCAACAGCATCTCGCCCTGCGCGCCGACACGCTCTTCGGCTTCGATGACCTGCTCGTAGAGCAATTCGGGCAACACGATCTGGCGCTCGAAGAGCTTCGGTCGCGCCTGGTAGGCGATGCGCAGCGCGTCGCGAAAGCCCCGCGTCGTGACCAACAACGTGCGGTCGCCCTTGCGTTCGAGCAGCGCGTTGGTGGCCACCGTGGTGCCCATCTTCACGCAGTCAACCCGCGCCGGCGTGATCGCCTCGCCGGCTTGCAGGCCAAGCAGGCGGCGGATGCCTTCGACCGCGGCATCGCGATAGCTTTCCGGGCTCTCGCTGAGCAGCTTCAGCGTGTGCAGCTCGCCACCCGGCGCCCGCCCGACGATATCGGTGAAGGTGCCGCCGCGGTCGATCCAGAACTGCCAGCGCGGGTCTTGCCCATCGGCGTTTTTTTCGGCTTGTTTTTCAGGATTCATGGCAAGGCTTTCCAACGCTCGTGGACCAGCGTCAACAGGTGGTGGACCGGGCGGGCGGTGGCGCGCTGCACGGCGTCAGCATAGGGTGGCAGGTTGGTGCACTCGAAGACGATCGATTCGATCTGCGGGTGACGCTGCACGAGTTGCAAGGCGGCCGCGACGACGTCGGCTTCGGCCTGGGTTGCATCAAGTGTGGGCAAGTTGTCGAGCAGGGTGCGCTGCAACGAGCAGCCGCGTCGCAGGCCCTCGATCGGCGTCGCGGGGTCGGCACCGGCGGCCCGCAAATGCGCGCTGCCCAGCGCTGCACCGTCCACCGTCAAGACACCCGGCCGCGCCAGCTCTTGCAGCTTGAGCAAGCTCGACGTCCACACCGGCACCGGCAGCGCGTCTTGCAGCGTCTGCTGCAGTTGCACCAGGAAGCCGCAGCTGGTGGTGATCGCCACAGCGCCGTCGCGCACAAGTTGGCGCGCAGCGTCGACGAACGGCCGCAACAGCGCCGGGTCGGCATCGCGCACCACGCGCTGCGGCGACGCGCCGGGCACGACGGCAAGTCGCACCGGCATCTGCCAGCTCGCTGGGTTGCCAGCGTCGCCAAGCGGCCGAGGAAAACGGGTGTCGAGCATCAGGATGCCGAGGAAGGCTGAATTCACAACGATGTCGCGGCACGTGCCGCCTGGTCGTACATGCCCGACATGATGCGCAGCAGCCGCGCGAGCTCGCCGATGTCGGCGTTCAACTCGGTATCCAGGCTCTGCACCAGGCATTGTTCGCGCACCGCGCGGTACTGGGCGACAAAGGCGTCGCCCTGGGGTGTCGGGCTGTAGACCACCTCTTTGCCCTGCTTCTGTGTCGCAGCCAGGCCGGCGGCGACGAGTTTTTTCAGCGAGTAGGCCACCACATGGGTATCTTCGTAGTTCAAGACGAAGCAGATATCGGCGAGCTTTTTGTTGCGCGCGCGGTGGCACAGATGGTGCATCAGCAGCACATCGGTGATCGTCAGGTCGGGGCAGCCGGCAGCGGCCATGCAGCGCACCGCCCAGCGCGAAAAGGCGTTCCACGCGACGATCAAACCAAACTCGAACTCCGACAACTCCATGCTCTTGGGCGACACCAGGTGCGACGACGAGACGATGCCCCCGGGCTGTTTTCTGGTCGCACGGGCGGTCGCGGGCGCGGGTGGCGGTGCGGATTTCAGCGCGGATTTCAGCGCGGGTTTTGGCGCGGGTTTTGCTTCGGGCTTCCGGGGCATCGGTGTTTTCACTGAAACGTAGAAGATTCGTTGACACTTTATCGACAACTTTACTAGACTGCAACCCGCACCGAACCCCCTGAGGCAAACCCCGATGAACATCGACCCGGCGCGCCTCATGCTTTTGCACCGTCATTCCTAGCCCGGAGCCTTGCCATGAAACTGCTGCCTTCGCTGCTTCCCCCGCTGCTGTACGCAACCGCCCTGTTTGCCACCGCGGCCGCCCAGGCCCAGGTCAAGTGGGACCTGCCCGCTGCCTACCCGGCGGGCAACTTCCACACCGTCACGATGACCGAGTTCGCGGCCGATGTCGACAAGGCCACCGGCGGCAAACTCAAGATCACCGTGCACGCCGGCGCGTCGCTGTTCAAGGCGCCGGAGATCAAACGTGCGGTGCAGGGCGGCCAGGCGCAGATGGGCGAAATCCTGCTCGCCAACTTTGCCAACGAATGGCCGATCTACGCCGCCGACGGCATGCCTTTCCTGGCCGACAGCTACGACGAATCGATGAAGCTGTACAAGGCGCAGCGGCCGTTGATGGAGAAAAAACTCGCCGAGCAGGGGATGATGTTGTTGTACTCGGTGCCCTGGCCGCCGCAGGGCATCTACACCAAGAAGCCGGCCAACAGCATGGCTGACCTGAAGGGTGTGAAGTGGCGCGCGTATTCACCTGCGACGGCGCGCATCGGTGAGCTGATCGGCGCCCAGCCGGTGACCGTGCAGGCAGCCGAGGTTTCGCAGGCGCTGGCCACCGGCGTCATCGAGAGCTACATGTCCAGCGGCTCGACGGGTGTCGACAGCAAGACCTACGAACATCTGAAGTACTGGTACGACACCCAGGCCTGGTTGCCCAAAAACGCCGTGATCGTCAACAAGGCCGCCTTCGACGCGCTCGACGCACCGAGCAAGCAGGCGCTGCTCAAGGCCGGCGCCGATGCCGAAGTGCGTGGCTGGGCGGCAAGCAAGCGCACGAATACAGAATCGATCGAAAAGCTCAAGGCCGGTGGCATGCAGATCCTGCCGCCCAGCGCGCAGCTCAAGGCGGATATGAAAAAGGTCGGCGACGTGATGCTCAAGGAATGGCTCGAAAAAGCCGGCACTGAGGGCAAGCAGCTCGTCGACGCTTTTGGCAAGTGACCCGGTGGGCACCAGCGCACGCCTGAGCACGCTGCGTCGATCACTCGACGCGGTGTACGCCGGCGGCGGCATGCTGGCCGCGCTGTGTGTGCTGGCGATCTTTGTGCTGATGATCGGAGCGTCGATCGGCCGCTCGCTCGAATGGCACGTCGGCTGGGTCAACGATATCGTCTCCTGGCTCTGCGCCGCCGCGGCTTTTCTCGGCATGGCCTACAGCTTCCGCAACGGCGACTTCGTGCGGGTCACCTTGCTGCTCGAATCGCTGTCGCCGGCAACGCGGCGCGGCTTCGAAGTCGCCTCGCTGGCGGTGGCGGCCATCGCCGTTGGCTATCTCGGGTTCTGGGCCGCGCGGTTCACCTGGGAGAGCTACAAGTTCAACGATATTGCCGGCAATATGGTGGCGATCCCGATCTGGATCCCGCAGCTGAGTTTTGTCGTCGGAGCGGCTGTTTTTGTGCTCGCTGTCGTCGACGAATGTGTCTGCGTGCTGCGCGGCGGGCGGCCTTCGTATGTGACCAAGGTTGAAGAGCGACACGCTCGTGGCGACTTCTCGGAGGATCTCTGAGTGGGATCGGCCGTGTTGGATTCTTTGCGAAGTGGCCTGTTTTTTGTTGATGGCTGCCGCCGGCCGGGTTGTCGCCCCGGCCGGCGGCGGGCACGCACAAACCAAACATCAATTCGCCAAGACAGTGACTCGCCCGCCGGGGCGAAATCCCGGCCGGGGGCGTGCCCATGGGCCTGCTAGAAATCGGCGGCCTGTTGCTCTTCATCCTGCTGCTGCTGCTCACCGGCGGCGTCTGGATCGCGATGTCGCTGGCCATCGTCGGCTGGGTGGGCCAGGCGTTTTTCACGACCACGCAGCCGGGCAAAAATCTTTTCTCGGCGTTCTGGGAAACCACGGCGAGCTGGGAGCTGGCCGCGCTGCCGCTGTTCATCTGGATGGGCGAGATCCTCTTTCGCACCAAGTTGTCCGAGCAGATGTTCGACGGCCTCGCGCCCTGGTTGTCCAAGGTGCCGGGCCGGCTGATGCACACCACGATCCTGGGCTGCGGCATCTTCGGCTCGGTCTCGGGCTCGTCGGCGGCCACCTGCGCGACGATCGCCAAAGTCGCGCTGCCCGAGCTCGGCCGCCGCGGCTACGACCGCCAGCTCGCGCTCGGTTCACTCGCCGCGGCCGGCGGGCTGGGC
This sequence comes from Betaproteobacteria bacterium, assembly GCA_031419315.1. GTDB lineage: Bacteria > Pseudomonadota > Gammaproteobacteria > Burkholderiales > Burkholderiaceae_C > Rubrivivax. The sequence continues at coordinate 8,304 of JANOKR010000626.1, read as the reverse complement.
ATCCTGATCCCGCCGTCGATCACGATGGTCGTCTACGCGGTGGCGGCCGACGCCAGCGTGATCCGCCTGTTTCTTGCCGGCTTCCTGCCCGGCTTTTTGTTGATGGGTCTTTTCAGCGGCTATATCGCCTGGTGGAGTCTGCGCCATCCGGACAAGGTGCCGCCGCCAGAGCCGCCGACATCGCTGGGCGAAAAACTGCGCCGCTCCGGCTCACTGATTCCCTGCGGCCTGTTGATCGTCTTCATCGTCTGGGTGCTCGTCGCCGGCATCGCCACCGCCACCGAATGTGCTGCTTATGGCGTGCTGGGTGCGTTGGTCATTGCGGCGGCCGGGCGCAGCCTGACATTGGCCAATTTCTGGCAGGGCCTGGTCGGCGCCACGCGGGTGAGCTGCATGATCATGTTCATCCTCGCCGGTGCGGCTTTCCTGACCAAGACGATGGCCTTCACCGGCATCCCGCGCGAGCTCGCCGAAGCAGTGGCCGCGGCACAGTTGTCGCCCTACGCGCTGATCGCGGTGCTGGTCGTCGTCTACCTGATCCTGGGTACCGCACTCGACGGCATTTCGATGATCGTGCTCACCGCGGCGGTGGTGTTGCCGATGATCGAAAAGGCCGGCTTCGACCTGATCTGGTTTGGCATCTTCATCATCATGCTGGTCGAGATCGCCGAGGTCACGCCGCCGGTGGGCTTCAACCTCTTTGTGCTGCAGAACATGACCGGCATTGACAGCAACCGCATCGCACGCGCGGCGATCCCATTTTTTGGCTGCCTGGTGCTGGCAATCGTGCTCATCACGGCCTTCCCGGCGATCGTGACCAGCGTGCCCGACTGGCTGATGGGCAAGTCGAAGTAGGCGGCTTGCGCCGGTCACTTTCGCGGATCGGCGGCAGCGCAGCTTTCTAGGATCGAGGGACGCCCCAGTCCCTGCCATCGCTGGCCGCATGGCACCTCGATCCACCCGCCGGGAAGCCCAATGTCCGACCTGTCCACACCGCCGCTGGCGCTCCTGCCGACCGCCGACGAATCGGCCCATGACGGCCTGCTGACCCGGCATGGCGAGCCCTTCGCCTGGCCGACACCGCCGTTTGCAAGCTATCCCGCGCCGGTCTGTCAGGTCGCCGCCGAGGCCTGCGAAATCGAAGGCCTGAACGGCCGCGCCACCGGTGCACGCTTGATCAGCTTCGACCCGGTCAGCGGGGTCGCCCAGATCCAGTCACCGCCGTCACGCACGACGATGTCGGTGCGCTTCTCGCAGTTTCGCCGCCTGGCCTTGCTCGCACCACTTGCACCACTCGCACAAGGCGCTGTCGCACCAGCCGTCGACGCCGCCGCCGATGCCGCGCTGTCGGGCCGGCCGGTGCTGGGTTACCGGGTGCAGTTTGTCGTCGGCCCGGATGCCGAGGGCTTGACCATCGGCCACATCGACAGCACAGCGGGCCTGTTCCTCTTCGAGCCGGTCAACCCGAATGGCGAAGTGCGGCGTGTATTCATCCCGCGGCGGGTCTTCACCGGCTTCGAGATCGGCCAGCGTGTTGGCGCGGTGCTGGTCGGCAACCAGGCTGCGCTCGAGCAGCAGGTCGACCAGGCGGCGCTCGAGCAGCAGCAACTGCGCAGCCAGCGCATCGGCGAAATCCTGGTCCAGCGCCAGGTGCTGACCCCCGAGCAACTCGAGTCGGCGATCGACAAACAGGCGCGCATGCCGATGGTGCGCATCGGCGAAGCGCTGATGGCGCTCGAACTGATCAGCCAGGGCCAGCTCGACGATGCACTGGTTCAGCAGCGCAGCGACCGCAGCCTGCCGATCGGCGAACTGCTGGTGCGCAAGGGAGTCATCAGCCGCGACGACTTGCAGCTTGCATTGGCCCGCAAGATGGGCTATCCGATGGTCGACGTGATGCAGTTCCCGGCGGAGGTCGACGCCCTCGGGCGCGTGACCTACACCGTGGCGGCGCGCTTGCAGGCCCTGCCGCTGCTGATGCGCAACGGCCGTCTGATCACCGCGGTGGAAGACCCCTCGCGCACCCGCGCCTGGGACGAGCTTGAATTTGCCGCCGGCTGCAAGGTGGTGCCGGTGCTGGCGCGGGTGGGTGTGCTCGAGACGGCGATCGACCGCGCTTACCAGAAGCTCGGCGCCAACAGCTGGCAAATGCCGACCGAAGACGCCGCTTCACGCATTGACTTCGACGCCGCCAATGCGCGTGGCCTGCTCGCCACGCTGGAGCTGGACAGCAGCGAAGCACGTGGCGACGACGACAAGGCGATCGAGCAGTCGGACAACTCGCTCGTGCGCCTGATCAACAGCATGATCCAGGAAGCGCATTCCCAGGGTGTCAGCGATATCCACATCGAATGCCAGCCGGGGCGCGAAAAGGTGCGCATCCGCTTCCGCCGCGATGGCCTGCTCAAGCCTTATCTGGAGCTGCCGCACACCTACCGCGCGGCGATGATCGCGCGCATCAAGATCATGTGCGACCTCGATATCAGCGAGCGCCGCAAGCCGCAGGACGGCAAGATCAGCTTCAGCCGTTTTGTCACCGGCAGCCGACTCGAGCTGCGCGTGGCCACGATCCCGACGCTGAACAATCTCGAAGATGCGGTGCTGCGGCTGTTGTCGTCGGCGCGCCCGATCCCTCTGGACGACCTGGGCCTGACACCACGTAACCTGGCGCTGGTCAAACATGTCGCGCAGCGGCCCTACGGCATGTTTTTGTGTGTCGGCCCGACCGGCTCGGGCAAGACCACCACGCTGCATTCGGCACTCGGTTTTATCAACGTGCCCGAGCGCAAGATCTGGACCGCCGAAGACCCGGTCGAAATCACCCAGCCCGGCCTGCGCCAGGTGCAGGTCAACCCGAAAATCGACTTTACCTTCGCCAAGGCCCTGCGCTCTTTCCTGCGCGCCGACCCCGACGTGATCATGGTCGGCGAGGTGCGCGACAAGGAAACCGCGCAGATGGCCATCGAGTCGTCTCTAACCGGCCACCTGGTGTTCTCGACCCTGCACACCAACAGCGCGCCGGAAACCGTGACCCGGCTGCTCGACATGGGCATGGACCCGTTCAACTTTGCCGACTCGCTGCTCGGCGTGCTCGCGCAGCGCCTGGTGCGCCGGCTGTGCCTGGCCTGCCGCAGCGAGCGCCCGGCGACCGAGGCCGAAGTCAGTGAACTGTTGGCCGACCATCTGAACGCCTGGCCGGCCCACGAGTGCCCGGACGCCAACAGTGTCCGCAAGGACTGGACAAAGCGCTTCGGCAACGGCGCCGGCTTGAGGCACTACGCCAGCGCCGGCTGCGACAAGTGCAACCAGACCGGTTTTCGCGGCCGCGCCGCGATCCAGGAATTGATGGAAGTCACCCGCCCGGTGCGCCAGTTGATCCAGACCGGCGCCAGCCCCGACACCCTGCTTCGCACCGCGATGGCCGACGGCATGCAGACGCTGCGCCAGGACGGCATCGAAAAGGTGCTCGCCGGCGTGACCACGATCGGCGAGGTTCGGGCGACGAGCAACGGCTGAAACTCAGCCCCTGGAAGCCGCCGCGGCGGCGCGCTTGCCGATCTCGATCTTCGCAATCGCGTTGCGGTGCACCTCGTCGGGCCCGTCGACGATGCGCACGGTGCGTTGGTGCGCGTAGGCCTCGGCGAGCGAAAAGTCGCCGCTGACACCCGCGGCGCCATGGGCCTGGATGGCCCAGTCGACGACCTTGCAGCTGACGTTGGGCGCAACGACCTTGATCATCGCGATCTCGGCGCGCGCGGCCTTGTTGCCCAGGGTATCCATCTTGTGCGCAGCATTCAGCGTCAGCAGGCGCGCCTGGTCGATCATGCAGCGGCTTTCGGCGATGCGTTCGTGCCAGATCGACTGGCCGGAGATCGGGCCACCAAAAGCGCTGCGTGTCATCAGCCGGTCGATCATCATTTCCAGTGCCCGCTCGGCGGCGCCGATCGAGCGCATGCAATGGTGGATGCGCCCGGGGCCGAGGCGGCCCTGCGCGATCTCGAAGCCGCGGCCTTCGCCGAGCAGGATGTTTTCGACCGGCACGCGCACGTTGTCGAGCAAAACTTCCATATGGCCATGCGGCGCGTCGTCGTAGCCGAACACGGTCAGCGGGCGCAAGACCGTCACGCCCTTGGCATCGCGCGGCACCAGCACCATGCTTTGCTGCGCGTGGCGTGCACCTTCGGGGTCGGTCTTGCCCATCACGATGAAAATCGCGCAGCGCGGGTTGCCGGCACCGGAGCTGAACCACTTGCGGCCGTTGACGATGTAGTCGTCGCCATCCCGCACGATGCTGCACTGGATATTCGTCGCGTCAGACGAAGCCACTGCCGGCTCGGTCATCAAAAACGCGCTGCGGATGCGGCCGTCGAGCAGCGGCTCGAGCCAGCGTTCTTTGTGCGCCGGCGTGCCATAGCGCTCGAAGGTTTCCATATTGCCGGTGTCGGGCGCCGAGCAGTTGAAGACCTCCGACGACCACATCACGCGGCCCATCAACTCGCACAGCGGTGCGTAGTCGAGATTGGAGATGCCGCCCTGCCCCTTGTAGGCATGCGGCAGGAACATATTCCAAAGGCCGGCCTCGCGGGCCTTGAGCTTGAGTTCGTCGATCACCGGCACCGGTTGCCAAGCATCACCTGCCTTGCGCGCCGCTTCAATCTCGCTGTGCCAGCGCGCTTCGTTCGGGTAGATGTGGGCGTCGTAAAACCCGCGCATCCGGGTCAGCAGGTCCTGGGTCTTGGTCGACAGATCAAAAGTCATGGTGTTGGGCTCGGTGGCTTGAGGTGGGCTCGGTGGCTTGAGGTGGGCTGGCCGGATTGAACCAGCTAGCGCGCGTTCACGGCGTCACCAGGGCGACGCCGCGCGGGTGCAACGCCAGTTCAGCCCCAGACTTCTTGAGCCACCTCGACCACCAGCCGCAGCTTGTCGCGCTGCGCCTGCACGGCGATATTGTTGCCATGCACGGTGCTCGAAAAACCGCATTGCGGCGACAGGCAAAGCTGGTCGAGCGGCGCGTATTTGGCAGCTTCTTCGATGCGGCGCTTGAGGGCGTCCTTGTTTTCCATCGTGCCGAATTTGGTCGTCACCAGGCCGAGCACGACGACGCGGCCGGGCTTGAGGTACCGCAGCGGGCGGAAGTCGCCGCTGCGATCGTCGTCGTACTCCATAAAGATCGCGTCGAGGTTCATCTCCGACAGCAGCGCTTCGGCCACCGGTTCGTAGTTGCCCGCCGCGGCATGGGTGCTCTTGAAATTGCCGCGGCACAGGTGCATCGCCAGCGTCATGCCAGCCGGTTTGTGGGCCACCACCTTGTTGATGAAACCGGCGTAGCGGTGCGGCAGCTCGTTGGGGTCGTCACCGCGCTGGCGCGCCGCTTCGCGCATCTTCTCGTCGCAGAGGTAGGCCATATTGGTGTCGTCCATCTGCACATAGGTGCAGCCGGCGGCGGCCAGCGATTGCAGCTCTTCGCCATAAGCCTTGGCGACGTCGTCGTAGAAGACCGGGTCGAGCTCGGGATACGCCTCGCGGCTGATGCCGGCGCGGCCGCCGCGAAAATGCAGCATCGTCGGCGACGGGATCGTGACCTTGGCCGTCATGCCTGCACCCACTTGTGATTTGAGGTACTCGAAATCGGCACGCTGGATGTCTTTCACGTGGCGCACCTTGTCAATGACCCGCATCGCCGGTGGCGCGAGTTCTTCAGTGCCGTCGGGCTTGCGGATCGTGACCGGGATATCGGTCTTCACGCCGCCAAGCTGGTCGAGAAAATCGATGTGGAAGTAGGTGCGGCGAAATTCGCCATCGGTGATCGACTGCAAGCCGACATCCTGCTGAAACTTGACGATCTCGGTGATCGCACGGTCTTCGACGGTACGCAACTGCTCGGCTGTGATCTGGCCAGCGGCCTTTTGCTCACGCGCGTCGAGCAGGTACTTGGGGCGCAAAAAACTGCCGACATGGTCGGCGCGAAATGGCGGCTTGCTGCGGGGGGTCATCTTGTGGCTTTCCAGTGAGTCGTGCGGGTTGTTCGCTGCGGTGAACCGTTAGGGCTTGTGTCAGGTACTGAAGGTATTGCGCTCGGCGGCGACCAGCTTTTCGAGGATGCGCCGCGAATGCACACCACCGGCGTCGATATTCAGCCGCATCAGGCTGCGCTCGGGGTGGCGCGACAGGTTTTGCTGCTGGCGCTCAAGGATCTCGAGGTCTTCGCTGAAGATGCGCGACTGGCCTTCGCGGATCGACGCCGTCAGCGCCTTGTCGTCGGGGCGAAAGTTGCGCGCCATGCCCCAGAAATACCAGATCGAGGTCTCGGTTTCAGGGGTGATGAAATCGACCACGATGCTCGACACCTTGACGTCAGTCGGGGCGTCGTAGCCGCCGCGGCCGGCGAGTGCAACGCCGACCTCGATCATGACGTGGCTGGGTGGCGAGAAGCGGCAGATCTGCCAGCGATCAACCGGCTGGTCGTCAGGCAGTTGATGGCCGCGCAGGGCCATCTTCCAGAACGGCGGCGCGCTGATGCCGTTCATGAAGCGGCTGGTGATGACCTCGTTGCCGTCGACCCGGGTTTCGCTCGGTGTTTCGTCAATCTCTTTCTGCCCGATGCTGCCTGCGTGCACATAGGTTTCGTGCGTCAGGTCCATCAGGTTGTCGATCATCAGCCGGTAGTCGCAGCCGATGTGGAAGAGGCCTCCGCCGTAAGCCCATTCAGCGTTGTCGGCCCAATGCAGCGCGTGGATCTTCGCCGCGTCGGCCTGCGCCGCATCACCCGGCCAGACCCAGACAAAACCATGCCGCTCGACGACTGGATAGGCGCGGATCGGGCGGAAGCTCTGTACCCGCTGGCCGGGCATGGCGACCGTCTTGCCGTCACAACCCATCTCCAGCCCGTGATAGCCGCAGACCAGATTGCCTTCGATCACCCGCCCCAGCGACAGCGGCGAGCCGCGGTGCGGACAGAAGTCTTCGAGAGCGGCAACCCGGCCCTGCGCCCCGCGGTAGAGCACCAGCGCCTGCCCGCAAACGATGCGGCCAAGCGGCTTGTCGTCGATCTCCTGCGGCGTGCAGGCCACGTACCAGGCATTGAGCGGGAACATCGGTCAGCGCCGCGGCGCCCGGAGTGGTGAGAGCGGCAATTTAGCCCAAGCCGAGCAAACGCATCGCGTTGTCTTTCAGGATCAGCGGCTTGACCTTGTCCTTGAAGCCGGCTTCGTCGAAATCCTTCATCCAGCGCTCGGGTGTGATCAGCGGGTAGTCGCTGCCAAAGAGCATGCGGTCCTTGAGCAGCGTATTCGCATACTGGATCAACTGCGGCGGAAAATATTTCGGGCTCCAGCCCGAGAGGTCGATCCACACATTCGGCTTGTGCAGCGCCAGCGACAGCGCCTCGTCCTGCCACGGCCAGCTCGGGTGCGCGATGACGATCTGGATATCGGGGAAAGCGATCGCGACATCTTCGAGCAGCATCGGGTTGCTGTTCTGCAGCCGCAAGCCGCCGCCGCAGCGCATGCCACTGCCGATGCCCGAATGCCCGCTGTGAAAGATCGCCGGCAGTTTGTATTCGGCAATCACTTCGTAGATCGGCCAGGCCATCTTGTCGGCCGGCAAAAAACCCTGCACCGTCGGGTGGAACTTGAAACCCTTGACCCCATGCTCTTCGATCAGCCGGCGGGCTTCGCGCGCGCCCATCTTGCCTTTGTGCGGGTCGATGCTCGCAAAGGCGATCATCATGTCGGCGTTCTTTTTGGCGGCTTCGGCGATCTCTTCGTTCGGGATGCGCTTGCGGCCGAGTTGCGCTTCGCTGTCGACGGTGAACATCACGAGGCCGATCTTCTTCTCGCGGTAATACGCGATCGTCTCGTCGATCGTCGGCCGCCGGTTGGAGCCGAAATATTTGTCGGCCGCGCGGTCGTACTCCTCGCCGTAGTTGTCGAACGGGTTCCAGCACGAGACCTCGGCGTGGGTGTGGGTATCGATCGCGATCAGGTCTTCGGTTTTCATCGACGGACGCTCTTTCATTTCATTTCGTGAACTACGTTTCTACCCCGATGGATCACCGCCCTGCGCCAATTTTCCGCTCGCGATCGGTGCAATCATGCTCGGGTTTGTACTGATCATGTAATTTCGTCTATGAACTATCTTTGGCCGCCGAAAGGTGACGCCAAAGATGCCAACCGACTTTACTCCCGCGACCGGCCTGCTCAACACCTTGCCGCTGCTGCAAGTGTCCGTCTCGGCGGCCGTGGTGCATATCCGCCTCAACCGCCCGGCCAAGCGCAACGCGCTGTCCGACCCCTTCATCCAGCA
>JANOKR010000625.1:0-4858 GCA_031419315.1 Betaproteobacteria bacterium | reverse complement strand
CCCCAACAAAGCCGAGGGCGGCCGGGCGGGTGAGGGCTGAACCTGCGGCCTCCGCTACGCTACGGCTACCCTGCGCAACGCCGCCCCACGGTCGCGTCGCCGCACACGCGTCGCGGCCGGTGGCCGCGGCGCGCAAACACCGGCGACGAGTGAGTTCACGAAGCGCGTGGGTACCCGCGCCGACCGCGTGACACCGCCGCTCCGGCGCAGGTTCCTTATGCCCTCACCCACCCGGCCGCCCTCGGCTTTGTTGGGGATGGGTGGGCGCTCCAATGCCGCGCTCCCACTTCGGCGGCGAAGCCGCACCGGTTGGTGCCGACCACACGCAAGCGCTCCAGCGCCCAAAGCGCCTGGAGCGCCCAGGCCTCAACGTTGGCGCCGCCTCAGGGCCAGCGCCAGTGCGCCCAAGCCCATCAGCATCAGGCCGTAGGTCTGCGGCTCCGGAATGGCTGGCACGTCGCCGGAGCGAACCCACAGGGTCAGGTCTTGTGTTTTGCCAGGCAGGCGCATGGCGTTTTCGGACAACTCGTGACGACTCGAATTGCTTGTCGGGTATCGCCGCAGCCCGGCCCGACTTGAAAGCCTTGCCAGCATTCACCGCCCCAGCATCCAAATGCCGGCCCGCCGCAGCAACGCCGCCGGCGCCTTGGCGAGTGCGGAGGTCAGTGCTTCGCGAGGATGCTCCGCGAGATCGACAAAGCCGAGGGCGCGAGCGCTGCTTGCGGGCATAAGGAATCTGCGCCGGAGCGGCGCCGTCGTGGGGGCGGCGCGTGGTCCCACGCGCTTCGTGAACCGACTCGTTGCCGGTGTCTGAGCGGAACGAACGAAGTGAGTGCAGCGAGTTCGGCAACGCGCCCGCACGGCGGTGTCGCGCAGGGCAGCCGCAGCGAAAGCGATGGCCGCGGGTTCAGCCCGCAAGCAGCGCTGGCGCTCTCGGCTTTGCCGCGCCAGCGCGCGGGTCATCACTTCATCGACGATCACCCCAGCCCAAGCTCGACAACCAGGCCGGATCAATCCGAACCGACCGCCCGCTGCGACGCCAGGGAGGCCTGCCCGAGGGCGTCGGCTACGATCAACACTGGTCAGCATCAACCCACCACCACACCGCCTTCATGCAACTGATCTGCCTCGACCTCGAAGGGGTGCTCGTCCCCGAAATCTGGATTGCGTTTTCGCAGCGCACCGGCATCAACGACTTTGCGCGCACGACACGCGACGAACCCGATTACGACAAGCTGATGCGCTACCGGCTCGCGCTGCTGCGTGAGCATGGCTTGAAGCTCGCAGACATCCAGGCTGTCGTCGCCGGCATGGCGCCGATGGCCGGCGCGCGTGAATTTCTCGACGATCTGCGCTCGCGATTCCAGGTCGTGATCCTGTCCGACACTTTTTACGAATTTGCCGATCCGCTGATGAGCCAGCTTGGCCGGCCGACGTTGTTCTGCCACCGGCTGGTGATCGACGTTGACGGTTTTGTCGCCGACTACAAACTGCGCCAGCCCGACCAGAAGCGCCACGCGGTGAATGCGCTGAAGAGCCTCAACTACCAGGTCATCGCGGCGGGGGACTCGTACAACGATACCGGCATGCTGCTGGCTGCCGATGCCGGGTTTTTTATCCACCCGGCACCGGGTATCAGCGCGAAGTTTCCGCAGTTTTTGGTGAATTCGAATTACGCTGAATTGAAGGCATCGATCGACGCGGCGGCACAGCGGCTGGCGCGCACAACCCTTGACGGAGTGTCCCCATGAAAAGTCGACATCTGGTTTTTCTGGTCCTGACCCTGCTCGCCGCGCCGACGGCTTGGGGCCAGACCGGCGCGCTGCGTATCGTGGTCGGTTTCCCGCCCGGCGGCTCGGCCGATGTCACCGCGCGTGCGTTGGCCGAGCGCATGAAAGACAGCCTGGGCACCACCGTCATCGTCGACAACAAACCGGGCGCTGGTGGCCGCATCGCTGCGCAATCGGTCAAGGACGCCGCCCCCGACGGTCTGACGGTGATGCTCGCGCCATTTGCGGTGATGGTCGTGCAGCCGATGGTCTTTCGCAGCGTCAAGTACGACACCAGCCGCGACTTCACGCCGGTGGGCAATGCAGTGACCTTCCCGCTCGCGCTGGCCGCCGGGCCGATGACCCCGGCGACGACGATGAAGGAGCTCGTCGACTGGTTGCGGGCCAACCCGGCGCAAGCCAACTACGGCTCACCCGCAGCTGGCTCGATGCCGCATTTTCTGGGTGAGCTGCTCGGCGCGGCGGCCAAGGTCAAGCTGACCCACGTGCCCTTTCAAGGTGGCGCGCCGATGGTCATCAATCTGCTCGGCGGCCAGATCCCGATCGGCTTCGACACGCCGGCGGAGTTTGCCGAGCATCACCGCGCCGGCAAGCTGCGCATGCTGGCGCTGAGTGGTGGGCAGCGCAGCCCACGTTTCCCCGCCGTGCCGACCTTCAAGGAACAGGGCATCGACATCGACGCCACCGCATGGTTCGGCGTCTTCGGCCCGGCCGGCATGCCGCGCGCCACAGTCGACCGTCTGAACGCCGCAATGCAGGCGGCGTTGAAAGCGCCGGACATCGTCGAGCGTCTCGACAAGCTCGGGCTCAGCGCCGCGCCCGGTAGCGCCGAAGAGATGTCACGCCGGCTCGCCGCCGACAAGGCGCTGTGGAACCCGGTCATCAGCGCATCGGGGTTTCAGGCCGATTGATGTACCGGCTGGCTTCAGCCGCTGCCGGGGCTGGCGACGGCGTGGCATGGATCGCGCACTCGGCCTCTCAACCGAGCGCACGGCGCGCGTTCTGGAACATCCGCATCCAGGGGCTGAGCGCCTCGACATCACCCCCGCTCCAGCTCATCTGCACATTGCGGAAGACCCGCTCGGGGTGCGGCATCAATGCGGTGAAGCGGCCGTCTGGCGTGGTCACCGCGGTCAAACCGTCGGGGCTGCCGTTGGGGTTGGCGGGGTAGGCTTCAGTGGCCCGGCCGTGGCCGTCGACGAAGCGCATTGCACGCTGCACTTTCACCGCATCACCCCGCTGCGAGAAGTCGGCAAACCCCTCACCATGCGCCACCGCGATCGGCAGCCGGCTGCCCGCCATGCCGGTGAAAAACAGGCTCGGGCTGTTCAGCACTTCGACGAGCGACAAGCGCGCTTCGAACTGCTGGCTGCGGTTGCGGGTGAACCTCGGCCAGGCCTGCGCGCCGGGGATGATGGCGCCCAGCGCGGCCATCATCTGGCAGCCGTTGCAGACACCCAGCGCGAGCGTGTCGGGGCGATTGGAAAAGGCCGCGAACATCTCGGCCAGCGCCGGGTTGAAGAGGATCGATCGCGCCCAGCCTTCACCGGCACCGAGGGTGTCGCCGTAGGAAAAACCGCCGCAGGCGACGAAGCCCTGGAACTGGTCGAGCCGCGCGCGGCCGGCCTGCAAGTCGCTCATGTGCACATCAAAGGTGTCGAAGCCAGCGAGGTGCATCGCGTGGCTCATCTCGATGTGCGAGTTGACACCCTGCTCGCGCAGGATCGCCAGCTTCGGGCGCACGGTGTTCACAAATGCGGCAGCCAGGTTGTCGCTGGGGTCGAACGTTAGGTGGGTCTGCAGGCCGGGGCCGGTGATGTCGCTCGCGGCGACATGTTCAGCATCGGCGCAAGCCGGGTTGTCGCGCGCCCTGGCGATACGCCAGCTGACGCTGTCCCAGGCTTCGATCAACTTGGCCAAGGGCGCAGAAAACCGCAGCCTGGCGTCACGCCAGACCTCGACCGCGGCGCTTTGGTTAGGCTTGCCGATGACATGCGCGTGGCGGCTCAACGCATGCCGGCGCAGGCAAGCCATCACGACGTCGCGCTGCGCAGCGGGCACCTGGATCACGGCGCCGAGTTCTTCGTTGAACAGCGCCCGCAGGGTCAGCTCGTCGCGCCGCACGCCAACCTGTGCCGCCCAGTTCTTGGCGTCGCCAACTTCAGCGCGGCTGTCGTTGATGCCGTCACCTTCAGTCACCAGCAGATCGACATTCAGGCTCACGCCGATGTGGCCGGCAAACGCCATCTCGCACACCGCCGCCCAGAGGCCGCCGTCGCTGCGGTCGTGGTAAGCCAGCAGTTGCCCGGCGGCGCGCAACTCGTTGACCGCGGCGACGAGTGACATCAGCAGCGCCGCATCGTCGAGGTCGGGCACCTCGTTGCCAAACTGCATCAGCGTCTGCGCCAGGATCGAGCCGCCCATACGCGTTTGGCCACAACCCAGATCGATGAGGATCAACGCCGAGTCAGCGGCTTGCAGTTGAGGTGTCAGCGTGCCGCGCACATCGTCCAGCGTGGCAAACGCGGTCACGATCAAGGACACCGGCGCGACGACCTGCTTCGGCTCGCCGGCATCGCTCCAGCGGGTGCGCATCGACAGCGAATCCTTGCCGACCGGGATGCCGATGCCCAGCTGCGGGCACAGTTCCATGCCCACGGCGTGCACCGTGTCGTAGAGCGCCGCGTCTTCGCCGGGCTCGCCGCAGGCCGCCATCCAGTTGGCAGACAGCTTGACCCGGGACAGCGTGATCGGCGCGGCCAGCAGGTTGGTGATCGCTTCGCCCACGGCCATGCGGCCGGAGGCGGGTGCGTCCAGCGCCGCCAGCGGGGTGCGCTCGCCCAGGCTCATGGCCTCGCCACGGAAACCGCTGTGGTCGGCCAGCGTCACCGCGCAATCGGCCACCGGCACTTGCCAGGGGCCGACCATCGGATCCCGGTGGCTCAAGCCACCCACGGTGCGGTCGCCAATCGTGATCAAGAAGCGCTTGCTGGCCACTGTCGGGTGGCGCAGCACATCAAACGCCACCTGCGCCAGCTTGACGCCGGTCAGGTCCAGCGGCGGCGCGC
>JANOKR010000624.1:0-7585 GCA_031419315.1 Betaproteobacteria bacterium | reverse complement strand
CGATGCGGTAGTTGGTGCTGGCATTGGAGTTGAACGTGCCAACGATGGTGGTGCCGGCGCTGGCCGCTGCGGCGCTGGTCAGCACCGGGAAGTTCTGCAAGCTGTTGGCGCCGGTGTCGGCGTCGAGCGCGTCGTTGGCGGTGATGCCGCTGGTGCCCAGGTCAATGCCGAGGCCGGTGTTCGAGTGCATCAGGTTGCCCAGCACCGCGTGGCCACTGCCATTGACGATGTTGACGCCATCGAGCGCATTGAATGCGATCAGGTTGCCTGCGCCCGCAGCCGCACCGCCGATCTGGTTGTTGGTCGAGCTGCCCTGCACCTGCACGCCGTCGCCGCTGCGGTTGCCGCGGCTCAGTGCGCCGGTCGCGTCGGTGCCGATGTGGTTGCCCTGCACGATGTTGTTCGACGTGTTGACCTCGATGCCTTCGGTGTTCTTCGAGATGACATTGCGCGCCGCCGCGCTGGTGCCGCCAATGGTGTTGCCGCTGCCGGAGATGATGGCAATGCCGACGTCGGTATTGCCGCCGCCGGTCGCACCATCGGGGTCGACACCGATGTAGTTGCCCTGGATCAGGTGCCCGGTGACGCCGCTGCCGGCGATGTTGATGCCTTCGTCGGCGCTGTTCGTGATGACGTTGCGGTCGTTGGCGCCAAGGCCGCCGATCACCGCGAGCGAACCCGCGATGTCGATGCCCTCGTCGCCATTGCCGACGCCGGTTGAGCCGGTGCCGGTGCTGCCGATCCAGTTGCCCGCTACCGTGATGCTGTCGGCAGCGGCTTGGATCGCGATGCCGTCGCGCGTGAAGCGGGTGATCATCAGGCCACGCACGGTGCTGCCGTCGCTGGTGCTGGTAAACGTCAGGCCATCGACGCCGGCACCAGCCGATACGCCGTCGATGCGAACCACCGGCGTGTTGGCGGTGTAGTCGGGCTCGGTGCTGGCGTCGATCACCGTCGGCTGCGTGATTGATGGCAGCGTACTCGTCGGGCTGATGACATGCGGCCCGCTGCCTGTGATGTTGAACGTGATGATGTCGGCGCCGGCATTGGCGTTGGCATCGATGATCGCCTGGCGCAGCGACCCTGCGCCGGCGTCGTTGGTGTTGGTGACGGTGAAGGTGGCCAGCACGCCTTCCCAGCCGACGCCGGCCAGCGTGTTGTTCGGCAGCACGCCGCCGCTTGCAAACTCGAGCGTCAGGTCGGCGCTGCGCACCGTGGACCCGCTGTCGTTGGTGCTCGCCGCCACATCGGCACCTGTGGCGGCGGCGAACTGAGCGACGAAGGCCTCGCCCTGCGGGCCCTCGGCGACCTTGCAGCCCCAGAGCAGCAGATCGGCGTCGCTGTTCAGAGCGCCCTTCCACGCCTCGAAGCTGCCGTGCTGCTGCAGCGCGTTTGCATCGACGAAGCGGTTGCCCAACCAAAGCCGACCCGCCTCGCCGTGCGAGACGATGTGAACCGTGTCGACCTGCCGTTCGCCAGCGAGCACGTCGCTGATCTGTTGCAGGCCGTTGGCGTCGCCGCGCAGTTGCACGACTTTGATTTCGACCTCAGCGCCGCTCTGGGCGAGCACGCCGTCGATCAGGGTCTGCGCGTCGGCCACCGCGGCATCGACGAAGACGATCTCGTGCCGGCGTTGCTGTTGCTGTAGGTGCTGCGGCGTCGCCACCAGGGCCGCGTCGGCCGACGACGCAGTTGCGGCAGGGTCGATCGCGGCGACGATGGCGCCGCTGCCCGGCAGCCCGGTAGCGCTCCACAGCGCGGGGTTCAGCTCGGCCGAATACAGGATGCGCGGCTCGCATTCCTCGGCCACCGCAGCACGTTCAGCGACCAGCGCTGCGCGCGGCGCAGCCGACTGGCCAAGCCGTGCAAACAGGCGGCGCAACAGCGACATTCGGCGCTCGATTCAGCGGGTCAACTTGACGTGTCGCCAGCTCAGCGGCGTGACGTCACGGCGGCAACCGGCGCCGTGACCGGCACGACCTTCAGCTCCGGCGCCGGCGGTGTCGCGGTCGTTGACGGTCCGGCCTGCCCCGGCTTCAGCCCCAGGTCGACCTTGCAACGCAGCCCCGCCGGCAATACGCCGCCGGGGTTGGGCAGCTCCAGCCGGACGCGAAACGTATTGCTCGCAGCATCGATGACGCGGTCAACACTTTTCACCACCGCCTTGTGTTCGCTGCGGTTGAAAAGCTCCGGGATCACCGTGCCGAAGGCGCCGATCTGCACCTGGCCAAAAGCGGCGGCAGGCACCAGCGTATCCACCCGCAGCGGGTCGATCGCGGCGATGCGCAGCAGCGGCTTTTGATCGACGTACTCGCCATTCGAGACAAAACGCTCGATGACCACGCCGTCCAGCGGCGACACGATGGTGCGCATGCTGAGCTGGGCCGCGGCGAGATCGACCTCGCGTGCAGCAAGCTTGCGGCGCTCTTGGGCCTGGTCGACACGGCCGCCGGCAACCTGGGCTTCGGCGCGCTGGCGTTCGAAGGAGGTGCGTGAGACAAAATTTTCTTCGGCCAGTTCGGTGGCACGGTCGAGCTCGCGGCGGGCCAGGTCCTGCGCGCCGGTGGCCGCGGAGACCTCGCCGTTCTGCTCGGCACGTTCGCGCGCCAGCGCCAGCGCGGCACGTTCGACGCCGCTGTTCAGGTGGGCCACGACTTGCCCGCGGCGCACGACGTCGCCGCGGTCCACCGCGAGGCGCGAGACCACCCCGGCGGCCGCGGTGCCGACCTGCACCACCTGGTGCGGCTGGATCATGCAGTCCAGCGCGGCGCTGGCCGGTGTTGATGCCGGCGTGGCCCTCGGTGGGGCGACCTGCGCCGCCGCCGGCGCAGCGCCGAGCAGCAGCTGCGCACCGAGGGCGATCGCAGCCGTGAGCAGCGCCTTGTTCGATGCGCTGTGCGGGACCATCGGGATGTGGGTGGATGTCATGGCAGCTCTTTTGAAACGTTGGGGGGTGGTGCAGGTTCGAGGTTCTATTCACCCGGCCCGGCAAAGCCGAAGGCCTGGTGCAGGCCGCGGTCGCTGCGGCGCAATTCATGGCGACGGCGGGCATCGCTCCACTCGGCGTGGCGCTGCGCGACGACGAGCAAGGTCTCAGCGGCCCAGGTCGGCAGCCGGCCATCGGCCGCGGCACAGCGCGCGGCCAGCCGGCGCAAGCCCGGCGGCCAGCTGCGCAGCAGCAGCGGCTCGTCCAGCGCGAGCAGGCTCTCGGCGCTGCCCGGGTCGCCATGCCGCGCGGCGCGGCCGATGAGCTGGCGGTCGATGCGCCGCGAGCGGTTGGCCACGGCCAGGATCACATGCAGCCCGCCGGCGACGCGCGCCGCATCGTCGAGCCGGATATCGGTGCCGCGGCCGGCGATATTGGTCGCCACGGTGACCATGCCGGCCTGGCCGGCGCGGGCGACCGCGGCCGCTTCGTCGGCGTCCTGCACTGCGTTCAAAACCTGGTGCTGGATGCCGCGCTGGCTGAGCAAGGCCGCGAGTGTGCGGCTCGAAGCCACGCTGTCGGTGCCCACCAGCACCGGCCGGCCAGCGGCCACCAGCGCGGCGACCCGCTGCGCGATCGCTGGCCACTTCTGCACCGCGCTGCCGACCATCTGGCGGCCCAGCCACACGCGCCGGTCGGGCTGCGACAGCGGCACCGGCAGCACGCGGCAACCGTAGAGATCTTGCAGCTCAGCCCGCGCTTCGTGCAGCGTGCCGCTCATGCCGGCCAGGCGCAGCCAGCGCGGGAAGAAGCGCTGGTACGTGGTCTGCGCCGCGGTCACGGTCGGTGGCGCCGGGGCCAAGCCTTCCTTGAGCTCGATCATCATGTGCAGTGCACCCAGCCATTGCCGGCCTTCGGCGATGCGGCCGGTGACTTCGTCGATGATCTGCAGGCCCGTCGCGCCGACGACATAGTCGCGGTCGCGGATGTAAAAGTGCTCGGCAGCGAGCGCCGCTTCGACCCACTCGAACATCAACCGGCAAGTGCTGCTGTAGGCCGCCAGCTTGACCGCGCTGCGCACCCGCGCGCAACCCGCGGCAGTGAGCTCGGCCTGGCGCTGCGCGGCGTGCAAAACATGGTCGCGGCCAGCCTGCAAGCCAGCCGCAATGCGGCGCGCCAGCTGGTGCGGCTCGACATCCAGCGCCGCGGCTGGCGCAGCCAGGATCAGCGGCAGGCCGGCTTCGTCGAGCAGGATGCTGTCGGCCTCGTCGATGATCGCCAGTTGCAACCCGGGCAGCAGCGGCCGGAGCGTTCGCCCGCTGGCCAGCGAACGCGCGCGCAGCACCCGCGGGTCGCGTTCACCGCCCAGCGCGAGGTGGTCGCGCAGGTAGTCAAAAACAAGTTCGCGCGCCGTGCTGTAGACGATATCGGCGCGGTAGGCGGCGTCGCGCTCGGCGCGGCCATGGCGCGCGAGCACGCAGCCGCAGCGCAGCCCGAGTGCGGCGTAAAACGGCGTCATCGTGGCGTGGTCGCGCTGCACCAGATAGTCGTTGGCGGTGAGCAGCTTGACGGGGGTGCCGAGCAGCGCCGCGGCGGCAGCGGCCAGCGCCGCGGCGACGGTCTTGCCTTCGCCGGTGGCCATCTCGACGAGACGGCCTTGCAGCATCAGGCGCGCGGCTTCGTACTGCACCGGATAGGGGTCGATGCCGATCGTGGCCAGCATCTGCACACCGGCGCGCTGTAGCGCGGCGTCGGTGGTTTGGGCGGCAAGATCGGCGGCGGCTCTTGCGCCTGCGCTGCGCGGCCAGGCGCCGGCCATCTGGCGCCCCAGCCAGCGCCAGCCAAAGTCCACGCCCACGCCCCAGGCCGGCGGCTCGGGCAGCAGCGCACGCTGGGCGTAAGCACCCGCGGCGTGGGTCGGTTGTGAGGTCAGCGCGCTGCTCATCGCTCGAAGTGACGCAAAAACGCGCCGCGCCAGGCCCGCGCCGCAAGCCGGGCCAGGCTCGCCGAGCCGTGCGTGAAGGTGACCAGCGCGCGCGTGCCGACTGGCACCGCCACGCCGGCGGGCAGCGTCAGGTCGAGCTGGAAGCGCGGCTCCCGCGCGGTCATGCCGCGCGCATCGGCGGGGTCGAGCGCGATCGTGCCGCCGGCGCTGTCGCCCAGCGCTGCGGTCGGCAAGGCCGAGGTGGCTTGCGGCTGCACGCGCCCGGGCTGCGCCACGAGCACCGTCGGCGCCGCGGTCGCCAACGCCACCCGGACCTTGCCCGGTGCGGCGCGCACGAGTTCGATATCGTCGTTATGGATCAGCGCCCGCACGATCGGCGCGCCCGGCGGCAACACATGCGCCAGCGTGTGACCCTGTTCCAGCCAGCGGCCCAACTCGCGCGGCGTGTCGCGCAGCATCACCTGGCCATCGATGGCGGCGCGCACGATTAGCTGTTCAACCTGCGTCGTCAGGCGCACTTCTTCGGCGCGCAGCCTGGCCGCGTTTTCATCGGCGGTGGCGGCGCGTGCGGCGTCGTGATCGAAGCTGCCGGCACGATCCACCTCTTGGCGCTGCAATTGCGCCTGCACCCGTTGCAGGTCGGCACGCAGTGGCTCGTTTTGCAGGCGCGCCATCGGCGCGCCGGCGCTGACGCTCTGACCATCGGCGACGAGGATCGCTTCGACAACACCGGCCACGGCCAGCCGGACCACCGCGTCGTCGGGCAGCCAGACCACCGCCGGCGCGTGGCTGCGTTGCGGCAGCGGCACCACGAATGCGATCAACAGCGCAGCCACCAGCGGCAGCGCTGCGGCCACGCCGGCACGCAAACGCCGGCCGGCGGCCTCGGGCGCGGTGGCGATCCAGCGGCCGGCGAGCATCAAGGGCCTGGCCAACCCCAGCCACAGCGCCAGCCCGAGCAGCACCAGGCCGAGCATCGCGCTCCACCCCGCAGCGAGCAACGCCAGCCCGAGCAGCAAAGCGCTGCGATAGGCCCAGGCCAGCGGCGCGTAGGCGATGAGCCAGGCGCGTTCACCCGGCGCGAGCGGGCCGAACCGGGCGTGGCGCGTACCCAGCCAGCGGCGCTGCAACTGGACCTGCCACCAGCGCAAGCTGCGCAGCCCGAGGTTGGGCAAGCCGGCAGCGTCGCAAAAGACAAAATAGCCGTCGAAGCGCAGCAGCGGATTGCCGTTCACGAGCAGCGTCGACAGGCCACCGACGACGATGACCGCAAAGCTGGCGTCACGCGCGAGGCCGTCTTCAAGCAGCAGCCACAAGACCAGCGCCAGGCCGGCCAGCAGCAGCTCGACGAGGATGCCGGCAGCGGCCACCGCGATGCGGTCGCGGGCCTGGTCGAAACCCGCCGATGCCGACGCGTCGACATAAGGCACCGGGGTCAGGAACATCAGCGTGACGCCGATCTCGTGGACCTCGCCGCCATGCAGCTTGACGGTGAAGGCGTGCGCCAGTTCGTGCACCAACTTCATCAGCGGATAGGCCAGCCACAGCAGCAGCAGCAAACGCGGGCTGCCCAGGCGGGTATCGCCGTAGGCCGCCAGATCACCGGCGTGCAGCAGCAACGTTATGACGCCAACGAGGGCCAGCGCCCAGGCCAGGCCGCGGCCCGGCCCGGCGGCACCGAGCAGCGCGGCGACACGGTGGGCGTGGGCACCAAGGAAGCGGTCCGGGTCCCACAACGGCAACTTGAATGACAGCGGGTTGACCGCGGCGTTGTGGCGCAATTTCCGGCCCCGCTGCTGGCTCTGCAGCACGGCGAGCACGTCGGGCGCGACGCTGCCGGCAAGCAGATGGGCTTCATGCGCCTGGCGGAAGACCTGCATCGCCTGGCCCTGCGTCGGCGCATCGCTGCCATCGCCGGCGGCCTGCGCGGCCCAGATCTCGTCGATCGAACGCTCGCCGTTGCACAGCGCGAGCAGGCGGTAGGCCGGCTCGTTGAAACGGTGGTGGCGGCCCGTCAGCGGATCGTTCAATACATACCAGGCCTGGCCGCGCACGAGCTGGCGCGACACCCGCACGCCGACGCGCAAGGTTGGTTTTAATGCCGCGATGCGGTACCACATCGGCGACTGGATCGGCTCGCGCAACTGCATTCGATGCCCGGCCCGTTGCCGGTCAGCCCAACAATTGCCAGTGCACGCGGCGAGCACCATGCTGCACGCGCTGCCACCAGATGGCACCCAGCCGGCGCTCGTCGATATCGACCCGCGAGACCCCGCGCAACCCCGGCTTGAAGCCGGCGGCCTGCGACTCGAACCGGCCCTCGACCTCGAAGACGTTGCGCCCGCCGAGGGTCTGCGCCATCGGCGCGATGCGCGTCACGGTAAACCGCAAGGGATCGTCGGCGAGCGCGGCGAACAGGGCGTTGCCGGAATGGCCGACGCGCAACTCGCCGATATCGTGTTCTTCGACTTCAGCAACCAGGCGCCAGGCCTGCGGCGGCGCCATCGTCATCAGCTCCTGGCCGCGCCGCACCGGCATGCCGATCGACGCGCTGAGGTCGCCGCTGATGAGCACGCCGTCGAAGGGCGCGAGCAGCTTTGTGCGATCGAGTTGGCCGCGCGCCAGCGCGACCTGGGCCTGGGCTTGTTCGAGCTTGGAGCGGCCGATCACGATCGCCGCGGCGTCTTCACGCGCCAGCGCGTCGCGGTAGTGTT
>JANOKR010000623.1:0-3028 GCA_031419315.1 Betaproteobacteria bacterium | reverse complement strand
GTCTGATTCATTAGATGCCCGGCGGCCGCCGGTCGGGCCGACCCTGGCCAAACGGGCTGATGCCATAACGCACCCACGGCTTGATCTGATTCACGCTGCGGTGCTTGGGTTGTACGAGCCGGTTGACTTTGTCGCGCCGCCAGTCGTCGCGCACCAGCGTGCCCCCGCCTTGCAGATAACGCAGCCACGCCGGGTCGTCAGGAAAGGGCTGGTCGACACCGTCTTTTTGCACCGGGTAGGGATAAAAGTAGTCGTCGATATGGACGCCGTCGATGTCGTAGCGGCGCACGACATCGGCGACCACCGCCAGCGTGCGATCGGCCGCCGCGGCCTCGCCGGGGTCCATCCACTGCTGGTCGCCATAAACCTTGACGGCTTCGGGCCGCGTGCGCGCCAGGTGCGGCGCGACGAGCGCTGATTTCGCAGCCGAATGCCGCGCCCGGTAAGGGTTGAACCAGGCATGCAATTCGATGCCACGCCGGTGGGCCTGCTCGACCCAGAACGACAGCGGGTCATACCCCGGCTGCGGGGCGCGGCCCTGGGTGTCGCTGAGGTATTCGCTCCACGGCTCCAATGCCGACGCGTAGAGCGCGTCGCCCGCCGGCCGCACTTGCAGCACGATCGCATTCAGGCCGATATCACGCGCGCGATCGAGCAGCAACAGCGCCTGTGCCTGCTGCACATCAGACGGCAGGCCGGGCCGGCTCGGCCAGTCGATATTGACCACCGTCGCGACCCAGGCAGCGCGAAACTCGCGCGGTGCGGCGGGCGGCATTTCGTGCGCCGGCAGGCCGGCGGCGGTGCCCGCGTTTGCCGCTGCGTTTGCTACATCCGCGCCAGCCGCTGCCGACGATGACGGCCCGCTGCCGGTCGCCGCGCAACCCGAGACCAGCGACGCCGCGCCAGCGATCAAGCCGCGCCGCTGCAAGCTCGGCCGTTCGGGCAGGGTCATGGGCTCAGGCGCGCAGGCGCTCAAGGCCGCGCCGGTGTGATCAACACATGCAGCAGCGCGGCGGTTTCGGCGTCGGGTGCGCCGTCGTATTTTTGCGGCCGGAAACGCATCTGAAATGCCGCCAGCGCGTCGCGTGTCGCAGCGTCGAGCTGGCCGGTCTGCGGCAGCGCAAACCCATGTGTTTGCAGCGACTTCTGAAACCAGGCGACATCCGGCACTTCAGCCTCGAAGAGGCTGCGCTGCGCGGTCACGAGGGTCGCATCGGGCCAGGGGATCAGGCCCTCGTCGGCGAGGCGCTTCCAGGGAAACGTCGGGCCCGGGTCTTGTTTGTGCTGCGGCAGCACATCGCTGTGGCCGACGATGCGCTCGGGGCGGATCTGATGGCGCTTGACGATGTCCTTGATGAGCGGGATCAGCGCGTCGATCTGCGCCTGCGCGTAGGGTTGGTAAACACGGCCCTGCGGCGTGTCAACAAAACCCGGATGCACGATCTCGATGCCGATCGAGCTGGCGTTCAACTGACCGTGGCCGCGCCAGTAGCTCGGCCCCGAATGCCAGGCACGCCGGCCTTCATCCACCAGCCGGTAGATGCGCGGCGGGCTGTGGTCGGTGACCAGGTAATGCGAAGAGACCTCGCCTTCGGTGAGGATCTTCAGCGACGATTCAAAATTGCCGACGGTGTAGTGGATGACCAAGAACAGCACCCGGCTGTCCTGGCCTTTGGAGTTGTAGCGGGTATCGATCGGCACGCCGCCGGAGGTCAGCAGCGGCGGTGCGGCGCAGCCGGCGAGCAGCGCTGCGGCGGCCAATGCTGCCGCTGCGGTGAAACGTTGGAGGCGCGGGAAATGCGAACTGGTCTTGATCATGGCCGGTGGTCGAAGTGCAATCGTCAAAGTGCGGCGGTCAACGCGCAGAAGTCAAAGTGCAATCGTCAATGAATCAGGGCTGCGTTGAAGGCCGAGCGTCAAGTGCCAGCCGCGCCGCGGTGACATGCGCTGCCAGCGTAACCCGGCGCAGCGAAGTATCGGCGCGAACCGTGACTGGCAGCGCCGCGCGCAAACCCGCTTCAACGCCGGCGTGCAGATCAAAGACCCGCCCAGCCAGCGCTACCGGCCGCGGGCCGTGGCGGTGCACCAGCGCCAGCGCCAGGCGCGCCAGCTCCTGCCCGGCCTCGGCCAGGATGGTTTTTGCTTCGGCGTCGCCGGCGCTGGCCGCGGCTGCGACCGCGACGGCCGCGCCGCCAATTTCACCGCGCGACGCGCTGTAGAGCCAGCGCCGCGTCGTCGCCCAGTCGCTGCCGCCGAGATGCTCGAACAGCGTGCAGGCGAGCGCGCTGCGCTGCCACGCGCCCGGCGTTTGATCCTCGCGGCGCCAGGTGCGGCGCAAGGCCTCGCGCGCGATCCAGTAGCCACTGCCACCGTCGTCGAGCAGGCCGCCGCGGCCACCGGCGCGGTGCATCACCCCGACAGCATCGACATAGGCCGCGATCGACCCGGTGCCGGCGTAAACCAAATACCCACCACCGGGCTCGAACGCCGCGCGGCAGGCGAGCTCGATATCGCTGGTGATGCAAAGTCGGACGCCGCCGAAGGACTGTTGCATCAGCGCCGGCAGTTCACTTGCACGGCCGGCAGGGCCAGCACCGCCAGACTGGCCAGCCGCTTCGAAGCCGGTCACGCCGGCATGCGCGCCGGCCAGCGGGCCCGCCGCCCGCGCCGCCGCGGCAAGCACCGCCAGGGCCGCGCTGATCGCCGCGCGCCCATCGGGCGACTGCATCTGCACGGCGCTGAAGCCGGCCACCGCGCCTTCGGCGACGATGGCGCCGCTGCGATCGGCCAACGCCCAGCGGGTTTGGGTGCCACCAGCGTCGATGCCCAGGGCCAGGCCGGGGGGATTCTCAGCGCTCATTGGAGTACCTTCGTGCTGCGCACTGCGGTGTTCGCCCTTGGGGCGGCCCGGCGGGCTCTTTGGAGTACCTTCGTGCTGCGCACTGCGGTGTTCGCCCTTGGGGCGGCCCGGCGGGCTCTTTGGAGTACCTTCGTGCTGCGCACTGCGGTGTTCGCCCTTGGGGCGGCC
>JANOKR010000622.1:0-9036 GCA_031419315.1 Betaproteobacteria bacterium | reverse complement strand
CGACGCCGGCTTTTTCTGCCGGGCCGCCCGCTTCAACACTCTGCACCAACGCGCCCGCCGGCTTGCCCAGACCGATCGATTCGGCGACCTCTTTGGTCACCGGCGCGATCTGCACGCCGATGCGGCCGCGAATGACCCGCCCGAACGCACGCAGTTGTTCGGACACCCGCGTCGCTTCGTCGATCGGGATCGCAAACGAGATGCCCATGAAGCCGCCGGAGCGGCTGTAGATCTGCGAGTTGATGCCAACCACCTCGCCGCGCAGATTGATCAGCGGGCCGCCGGAGTTGCCCGGGTTGATCGCGACATCGGTCTGGATGAAGGGCACCAGTTCGCCGGTGTCGCGCTGCTTGGCGCTGACGATGCCGGCGGTGACGGTGTTGTCCAGGCCAAAGGGCGAGCCGATGGCCACCACCCATTCACCAACCTTGAGCCGGTTGACGTCACCGAGCTTCACAAACGGCAGGCCGGCAGCCTCGATCTTGACCACCGCGACATCGGTGCGGCGGTCGGCACCGATGATGCGGGCCTTGAACTCGCGCTTGTCGGTGAGGGTGACCAGCACCTCGTCAGCGCCATCGACGACATGGGCGTTGGTCATCACGAAACCGTCGGCGCTGAGGATGAATCCCGAGCCGATACCGCGTTGCTGCGGCTCTTCGTCAGCGCCGCGCGGGTTGCCGCGGCGCGGATCGGGAGCGCCCGGAAACGGGTTGCCAAAACGGCGGAAAAAATCTTCCAGCGCAGGTGGCAGCTCGCCGGTCGGGCCACCGGCCCGCGTGCTTTTTTCGAGCGTGCGGATATTCACCACCGCCGGGCCGACACGTTCGACGAGTTCAGTGAAATCGGGCAAGCCGTGCGGTTGTGCGTGGCCAGGCATCGGCCAGAGCGCAGCAGCCCCAAGGACCAGCGCTGCGGACATGACCACGAGCACTCGCCGTGTCGGACGCGCCGTGGGGAATGCGGCAGATGGGGCACGGGCGGCTTCGAATCGGGTCACAGACATCAAGGGTCTCCGGTCAGTCAAAACAGGCAGATCGATCAGGCGCAGGCGAGTGCAACGACAGCAGCGACGGCATCACCACAGGTCGGGCGTGAAGCGGCGATCTCAAGGCCGCCGCTCCAGCGCCGCGCTGAAAGCCTTCAGCGTCGCCGCCGGCACGTCGCCCATCACCGTGACCCACCAGCGCTCGCCATGGGACTTCATCAAGGTGTGGGTCGCACCAAGCTGCGTCATCAATGCTTGGCGCGTCCGGCCGGCAGCGTCGAGCGGCTCGATGAAGATCGAAACGCGCGCCAGGCCGTCGGAGTAGACCGCCTGCAAGATCGGCGTGCCGCCGGCTCCCGCGGTCGCGACAGCGGGCTGTAGCGGGTCCACCGCGCGACGGACACAGCCGACGAGATAAAACCCCGCTGGCAGCCGCGCCAGCGTCCAGCCCTCGGCCTCAAGGCGGGTGCGCACCGGCGGCGCGACGCTGACCACGCGGAAGCCGTCGAACTTCTTTTTCATCGGCGCGGTCACCGATTCACGCGCCGGCCGCACGCCGATCTCGACATCTGAGAACGCCGACGATTCGAGCACCGCGCCCTGCGGGCCGAGCACGTCGGAGCGCAGCATCAAGCCGGTGTCGTGATCGACCCAGATGCGCTGTTTGAAGCGCAGCTCGTCGCGCGGCTTGAGCACCAGCACCTGCGCTTGCCGGCCGGCGATGCGGTCAGGCCCCAGCGCACGCAGGTCATAGTGCTCGTGCAGGCGCGGTTCGATGTCGGGCAGCACGGGGTTGGCGGTGACGGGGTCACGCTGCTCGATCGACATCAGACGCGCCTGCGGCCAGACCGAGTGCACGGTGTCGTTGTGCCGGTAGACACGCTGCATCTGGCCGTCGAGCGCTTCGATGCGCTCGAAGGTGTGCTCGCCGACGCAGTAGTGCGCGACCCGCGAACTGGCCACCACCTCACCGGCACTGAAGACCATCGTGCCCTGGTAGTTGCGCTCGCGCGCGGCGGCCTGGATGCGCGCCAGCCAGGCCTGGGCATCCAGGCTCTGGCCTGGCGGGCCGGCAACAGCAGGCGGCGTCGGCGCCGCGAGCAGCAGCACCGCCATCAAGACCCCGAGCGAGAGTTTCAGTGAGCGCATCACCGCTCGAGCACCACGGTCTCGAAGCGGCCGACCGCGCCGCCCGGCACCGCCGCAGCGCCGCCGCGGTGGGCGCGCAGATAGCTGTCGAGCCGCGCATCGCGGATGAGCTGGCCATCAACGGCCTGCCAGCGCGGGTCGGCCGCGCCAGCGCCGCGCGGCGGCGTGAAGGCGGCGTTGGTCGACACCAGCGCCGCCGGCGGCGCGGCACGCGGCGTGACCGCGAGCTGCGGTGTCTGTGATGGTTGAAGCGGGTCAGCGCCAGGCGCCGCCACGCGGGTCACCACCAGCACACCGGCCACGGCGACAAAACCCGCCGCCACCGCGACCGGCGCCCACCAGGCGCGGCGATGCCGCACCGGGGCGACTGAGGTCAGCGGCGCCGGTGCGAGCACCGTCGGCTCGGTGGCCAAGCGCCGCTGCAGGCCGATGAGAAAAGCTTCGTCGTGCGCTGGCGAACTGGCCAACTCGGCGCTGCGCAAGACATCGCCGATGAGCTGGTAGCGATGCCAGGCGCGGCGCGCCTCGGGTTCGTCGCGCCATGCGACGCAGGCGGCATCGGCCGCGGCGCCGCCGCGCAGTTCACCATCGGCCAGGGCCGACATCGATTGCCGCAGCACCAGCATGCGCGGGGCGTCGTCGGAGGCTGCGGCCATCGTGTCCAGACTCATCACTTCACCTGTTTTTCTCAAGGTCCATCCAGCGGCTTGCAAGCGTCCTACCAGCGCCGGCCATCCGCCGTATCGAGCAGGGGCCGCAGGCGCAGCGAAATCGCCTCGCGGGCGCGAAAGATGCGCGAACGCACGGTGCCGATCGGGCAGTTCATGGCTTCGGCGATCTCTTCATAACTCAGCCCTTCGATCTCTCGCAGCGTGACCGCCTGGCGCAGGTCTTCAGACAGATTTTCGATCGCCGCGTTCACCGCCGCCGCGATCTCACGGCTGGCCAGCACGGCTTCGGGCGTCTCGTGGTGGCTTGGTTCGTTTTGCGGCGCGGAAGTTTCATCGCTTTCGTCCCCGGAACGCAGGGCTGATTCATAGATCAACGGGTCACGCTTGAGGTCCACGAGCGCCTTCTTTGCGGTATTCACCGCAATCCGGTAGAGCCAGGTGTAAAACGCGCTGTCGCCGCGAAACTGCGGCATCGCGCGGTAGGCGCGGATGAAGGATTCCTGCGCGATATCCTGAACCAGTTCGTGGTCGCGCACCATACGGCCGATGAGGCGCTCGATGCGGCGCTGGTACTTGACCACCAGCATCTCGAAGGCCCGCTTGTCGCCTTGTTTGACACGCTCGACAAGCAGCGAGTCGGCATCCGCATCGGCCATTCAGAAGGGCGGGCGTTCCGCGGGGGAACGAAAGCGTTGCTGGGATACAAATGAATATACCGCAGCACGCAAGGGGTGCCAGGCAGCACCTGCCACGCTGCGTGTCAGCGCCAGCCAATGATGCTTGCCGGCGCTGGTGCGCAAACGCAGCAGCACAAAGCCGTTGCAGTCGACCATCGGTTGCGGGGCGGTACCCGGTGCCAGGTTCAGCGCGGCGTCACCGATGCGCAATTGCCATTCGCCGCCGGTCCACGCCAGCCAGGCCAGCGGCGTCTTCGACAGGTACCAGCCAATCGCCGCGCCGGCTGCTGCGGCGAGCGCCGCGCCCGACAGCATGAGACCCGGCGCATCGCCATGCGCTATCGCCCAGGCAGCCACCGATGCAGCCGCCGCCGCGTGCAGAAAAACCTGAAACAAGCGCCACCCAAGATGCGCCGGCGCCTCGACAGAAATGGCTGGCGGGGCGCGCATGCTCTTCGCTGCGGCGCGACACTTCAGGCGCGGCGGAAAACCAGCGTGCCGTTGGTGCCGCCAAAACCAAAATTGTTCTTCACCGCCAGGTCGATCTTCATCTGCCGCGCGGTATTGGCGCAGTAGTCGAGGTCGCACTCGGGATCGGGGTTGAAGATATTGATCGTCGGTGGCGAGACCTGGTGGTGCAGCGCGAGCACGGTGAAGACCGACTCGATGCCGCCGGCGCCACCCAGCAGATGTCCGGTCATCGACTTGGTCGAGTTCACGACCAGCCGCTTCGCGTGGTCACCAAAAGCGAGCTTGATCGCATTTGTTTCGTTGACGTCGCCCAGCGGCGTCGACGTGCCATGCGCGTTGAGATACTGGATCTCGCTGGCATTCACCTGCGCGTTGCGCAGCGCGGCGAGCATCGACCGTTTGGGGCCATCGACGTTCGGCGCGGTCATGTGAAAGGCATCGGCGCCCATGCCAAAACCCGCCAGCTCGGCGTAGATCTTCGCCCCGCGGCGTTTGGCAAATTCGTATTCCTCGAGCACCATCACGCCGGCGCCTTCACCGAGGACAAAGCCGTCGCGGTCGCGGTCCCAGGGGCGCGAGGCGGTGAGCGGGTCGTCGTTGCGCGTTGAGAGCGCACGCGCCGCCGCAAAACCGCCCAGCCCAAGCGGCGAGATCGTCGACTCGGCGCCGCCGGCGACCATCACGTCAGCGTCGCCGTACTCGATCATCCTGCCGGCCTGGCCGATGCTGTGCAGCCCGGTCGTGCAGGCGGTGACGATGGCCAGGTTGGGGCCGGTGAAGCCGAAGCGGATCGACAAGTGGCCGGAGATCATGTTGATGATCGACGCCGGCACAAAAAACGGCGAGATGCGGCGCGGGCCGCGCTCGCGGTACTCGCCGTCAGTGGCTTCGATCAGCGGCAAGCCGCCGATGCCCGAGCCGATCATGCAGCCGATGCGCTCGGCTTGGGCCTCGTTGAGCGCGCCGCCGGTCGGCAAGCCGGAGTCGTTAACCGCCTGCACCGCCGCGGCCAGGCCGAAGTGGATGAAGGTGTCCATGTGCCGGGCCTCTTTGGCCGGCATCACGTCTTCGACATTGAAGCCCTTGACCTCGCCAGCAAAGCGGCAGGCACACGCCGAGGCGTCGAACTTGGTGATGTTGGCGATGCCCGAGCGGCCGGCCACCAGGTTGGCCCAGGCAGCGTCCACCGAGTTGCCCACCGGGCTCACGAGCCCGAGGCCCGTGACGACAACACGCCGCCTCGTCATCGATACGTGCTCAGGCCTTGGGGTGCTTGCTCGCGTAGTCGATCGCAAGCTGCACGGTGGTGATCTTCTCGGCTTCTTCGTCGGGGATCTCGATGCCGAACTCGTCTTCGAGGGCCATTACCAGCTCGACGGTATCGAGCGAGTCGGCACCGAGGTCGGCCACGAAGGCCTTTTCGTTGGTGACGTCCGACTCGGGCACGCCCAACTGCTCGGCGATGATTTTTTTGACTCGTGCTTCGATGTCGCTCATGACTCCTCCAGGAGTGGGATACAGAAAACAGCCCGCGATTCTAACGGTGGGGCCAGGGCCGGGTTTTGTGATGGCGGCGGCGGCGTCGACGATCAAGCTCGGCGCTCAAGCCAGCGCGCTCAGTTCATGTACATGCCGCCGTTGACGTGCAACTCGGTGCCGGTGATGTAGCCGGCCAGCGGGCTGGCCAGAAAAGCGACTGCATGCGCCACCTCTTCGGGGCTGCCGAGCCGGCCGAGCGGAATCTGCGCCAGCAGCGCGGCGCGTTGCGCTTCGGGCAGGCCGACGGTCATGTCAGTATCGATAAAACCTGGCGCGATGCAGTTCACGGTGATGTTGCGGCTGCCAAGTTCACGCGCCAGCGCGCGCGTCATGCCGGCCACACCGGCCTTGGCCGCGGCGTAGTTGGCCTGGCCGGCGTTGCCGCTGGCACCCACCACCGAGGTGATATTGACGATCCGGCCGAAGCGCTGTTTCATCATCGTGCGCATCACCGCGCGGCTGAGCGTGAAGACGGCTTTCAGGTTGGTGTCGATGACGGCATCCCAGTCGGCGTCCTTCATGCGCATCGCCAGCGTGTCGCGGGTGATGCCGGCGTTGTTGACGAGCACATGCAGACCGCCTTCGCGCTTGACGATGGCATCGATCGCGGCTTCGGCCGCTGCGGTGTCGGTGACATCGAGCTTGACGCCCTGCCCGCCCAGCGGCTGCAGTGCGGCGTCGATCGCCGCCGCGCCAGCGTCGGTGGTCGCCGTGCCGATGACCTTGAAGCTCTGCGCCGCGAGGGCGTTGGCGATCGCCTGGCCGATGCCGCGCGTCGCGCCGGTCACGAGCGCGACTTGTCGGTTCTCGCCGGTGGCGGGCGCGACCCGGCGGTTCTCGCCGGTGGCGGGCGCGAGTTGTCGGTTCTCGCTCATTGCAGCAATCCCTTGGCCTCAACGAGAGACGCCGGGTCGAAGACGCTGCCGCTCTGCGCCTCGCCGTCGATGCGTTTGACCAGGCCGGCGAGCACCTTGCCCGGGCCACATTCGAAGATCTGCACGAGGCCGCGCGCACGCAACGCCTGCACGACGTCGACCCAGCGCACCGCGCCGAAGGCCTGGCGGTAGAGCGCGTCGCGGATCGCTGCCGGATCGGCTTGCACCTGGGCGTCGATATTGTTCACGACCGCAATCTTTGGCGCGACGAGGTTGACTGTGGCGAGGCGGTCGCGCAAAACCAGCGCCGCCGGTTTCATCAGCGAAGAATGAAAGGGCGCCGACACCGCGAGCAACAAGGCGCGCTTCGCACCCGCGGACTTGAGCAGTTCGCAAGCCTTGTCGACAGCGGCCTTGGTGCCGGCGATCACGGTCTGCTTGGGATCGTTGTAGTTTGCGGCCTCGACGACTTCGCCGGTGGCCGCTGCGGCCTGCGCGCAGCCTTCGCGCACGGCGGCGGCGTCGAGGCCGAGGATGGCGGCCATCGCGCCGACGCCGACCGGCACCGCGTTTTGCATTGCCTGCGCGCGCAGGCGCACCAGCGGCAAGGCGTCGCTCAAGCTCAACGCGCCGGCAGCCACCAGCGCGCTGTATTCGCCGAGCGAGTGGCCGGCCACCGCCGCCGGCTCGTCGCCGCCTTCAGCGCGCCAGGCGCGATAACACGCGATCGCGGCCGTGAGCATCACCGGCTGGGTGTTGGTCGTCAGGTCGAGCGCGTCTTTCGGGCCGGCATGGATCAGCCGCGAGATATCTTCACCGAGCACGGCTGAGGCTTCGTCGAGCGTGTCGCGCACCGCCGGATGCTCGCCCCAGGCGTCGAGCATGCCCACCGACTGCGAGCCCTGGCCGGGGAAGACAAATGCAAAGGGCTTCATGGGGACGACGGCATTCGTTGCGGTGATTCGTTGCTGTGATTCGTTGCGGTGATTGGTTGCAGTGAGCAGGTCAGAAATCGAGCAGCGCGGCGCCCCACGTGAAGCCACCGCCGACCCCTTCGAGCATCACCGTATCACCGCGCTGGATGCGCCCGCTGCGCACCGCGACATCCAGCGCCAGCGGCACCGATGCGGCTGAAGTATTGCCATGTTCGTCGACCGTGACGACGAGTTTTTCAAGCGGCAACTTCAGCTTTTTCGCAGTGCCTTGCATGATCCGGATATTCGCCTGGTGCGGGATCAGCCAGTCGATATCGGCCTCGCTGCGGCCGGCCTTTGCGAGCACCGAACGCGCCACCGATTCGAGCACGCCGACGGCCAGCTTGAACACCGCCGGGCCGTCCATCTTGAGCAGCGGGTCACCCAGGATGCGCCCACCGGCCACCGTGCCCGGCGTGCACAGGATGCCCGCGTGGCGGCCATCGGCATGCAGCTCGGTGGCCAGAATGCCAGGGGTTTCGCTGGCTTCGAGCACCACCGCGCCGGCGCCGTCGCCGAACAAGACGCAGGTCGTGCGGTCTTCGAAATCGAGGATGCGCGAAAAGACCTCGGCGCCGATGACCAGCGCGCGTGTCGCGGCGCCGGTGCGGATCATCGAGTCGGCCACCGCCAGCGCATAGACAAACCCCGAGCACACCGCCTGCACGTCAAACGCCGGACAGCCGGCAATGCCGAGCTTTTGCTGCAACAGGCAGGCGGTGGACGGGAAGATCATGTCCGGCGTCGACGTGGCGACGATGATCAGGTCGATCTGCCCGGCCTGCAGGCCGGCGGCGTCGATCGCGTGGCGCGCCGCGGGCAGCGCCAGGTCGCTGGTATTGACGCCGTCGTCGGCGAAGTGGCGGGCGCGGATGCCGGTGCGCTCGACGATCCATTGGTCACTCGTTTCGACGCCGCGTGCGGCCAGCACCTCGGCCATCTGCGCGTTGCTCAATCGGCGCGGCGGCAGGTAGCTGCCGGTGCCGGTGATGCGCGAGTAGCGGGGGGTGGTCATGCAGCGATGTTGCGGCGGGTTTTTGGCGTTGACTCGGGCGTCTCGGCCGCGGCCGTGGACGCCGCACCGGGCAAGGCCAGCAAGGTCTCGGCAATCCGGTCGTGGACGCGGTCGAGCAGGCGGTTTCGCGCCGCATCATAAGCGCGCGCCAGCGCGTTCTCAAAGGCAAACGCATCCGCCGACCCGTGGCTCTTGAAGACCAGCCCGCGCAAGCCCAGCAAGGCCGCGCCGTTGTAGCGCCGGTGGTCAACCCGGGCCTTGAAATGGTTCAGCACCGGCAGCGCGACCAGCGCCGCCAGCTTGGCGTAGACGCCGCGCGTGAACTCTTCGCGGATGAAGTCGCCCATCATCGAGGCCAGCCCTTCGCTGGCCTTGAGCATCACGTTGCCGACAAAACCGTCGCAGACGACGATGTCGGTGCTGCCCTTGAAGATGTCGTTGCCTTCAACGTTGCCGTGGAAATTAATGATCCCGGCGGCGGCGGCGGCACGCAGCAACTCGGCTGCGGCTTTGATCGTCTCGCTGCCCTTGATGGCTTCTTCGCCGATATTGAGCAGGCCCACGCTGGGCTCGGGCTTGCCATCCAACGCGGCGGCCAGCGCGCTGCCCATGACGGCGAACTGCAGCAACTGTTCGGGCGTGCAGTCGACATTGGCGCCCAGGTCGAGCACGGTGGT
>JANOKR010000621.1:0-5638 GCA_031419315.1 Betaproteobacteria bacterium | reverse complement strand
GTCGGCGCCGACCCGGTTGAAGTCCACACCACCGGCGCGGCCAAACCCGGTGTCTCGCCCCTGCTCAACGACAACGTGATCATCGCGATGCGCTTTGCCGACGGCAGCGTGGCCAGCATCGTCTACACCGCCGACGGCTCCAAGGCCCAGCCGAAGGAGCGTGTCGAGGTCTTTGGCGGCGGCCGCGCCGCCGTGATCGACGACTTTCGCAGCGCCGAATTTTTTGACGGCGACACTGGCGCGCGGCAGAAAAAAGCCGGCTCGCAGGACAAGGGCCAGAACGCGATGCTCGCCGGTTGGGTGGCGGGCTTACGCTCCGGCAACCCGCAGACATCGGCACAGACGCTGCTTGCGGTGAGCGCGGCGACGGTGGCGGCGGTGGAGTCGATGACGATCGGGGCGCCGGTGGTGGTGGATAGATCGACATGGGCGACACCGGCCGCCTGACCGATGGCCAGAAGCGGCACGTCGCCGCCTTCCGGCATCATCCACCCATGCCCGTTGATGACCGCCTTCATGGCCTTGCGGCCCGCTATGTAGCGTCGCCCCAATGGGTCAAGACGCTGGTTGGCGGCGCGTATTCGATGGTGCCGGCGGCGCTGCGCCATGGGCCGGCGTACAACCGCTTCAAGCGCATCTTCACGGCCGATCGTCCCGATCCGGTGTACATCGCCGAGCGGCTGCGCGAAACGCTTCGCGCTGCGCTGCTGGGTGCGCCGGCCTTCGCCGAGCATCGTGCGCTCGCACGGGGTCTCGACGAGGCCCCGTACGAAGTCCTGCATGCCCTCCCCCACACCAACAAAGAAGACATCAAGCGCCGGCTCGACGACTACCTGAACCACGGTCACAGCGAGCGGTCGCGCCTGCGCATGTTCACTGGGGGTTCGACCGCAATCCCGATGACCTTCTATGTCCAGCGCGGCGTCGCGCGGGCCAAGGAATGGGCCGCATTCAATGCTATGGGCGAGCGCTTCGGCACCGAAGGCCAAGGCGTTGTGCTCGCGCTTCGCGGGCGCACCGTCAGCACCGCCGGCCGCGGCCGGGTGTGGATGTACGAGCCGATCAAGCGCCATCTGATCCTGAGCTCCGACCACCTTGAGCCGAAGTACATGCCCGAGTACGTCGACGCACTCCGGCGCTGGCGCCCGCGGCACATCCACGCGTTTCCGTCGGCACTGTTCCCGCTGATCGTCTGGCTGCATGCGAACAACCAGGCCGCACTGTTGTCCCAGGTCTCGTCGGTGGTGCTTACATCGGAGTCCGTGTTCGAGCACCACATGCGCGCGTTCCGCTCTTTCTTCGACTGCCCGGTGATGGCGACCTATGGCCACACCGAGCGGGTCCTGCTGGCCAATACGCTGCCAAACGATCCGCGCTACCACTTCTGGCCGCACTACGGTCATCTTGAACTTCTCGGCGCCGATGGTCAGCCGGTGACCGCGCTCGGTGAAGTCGGCGAGATCGTCGGCACGAGTTTCGACAATCTGGTGATGCCCTTCGTGCGCTACCGCACCGGCGACTACGCGACCCTGGGCGCTCAACCGGATGCTGCGGCGCCAGGATTCCCGGTGCTGGAGCGCATCGACGGCCGGCTGCAGGAGTTTGTGGTCTGCCGCGACCACCGTCTGGTCACGGTCACGACCCTCGGCGCAGCACACTTCGAACAGCTTGATCGCTGCCTGCGCATCCAGTACGAACAGTCAACCCCTGGCGAGCTGATACTTCGTGTCGTCGCTTTGCGTCCCCTGGACGACCAAGCGAAGCGCGAAATCGAAGCGGCAGTTCGTGACAAGACCCAGGGTGGCTGCACTGTGCGCGTCGAGGAAGCCGATGAGATCGCGCTGACGGCCCGCGGCAAACAACGCCTGTTGTTGCAGCACCTGGATGTGAGCCAGTATCTCGGGGCCGCGATGGACTCGGCGATCAGCTTTGCACCCGAACCGCGGCCTCATTCGAGCGCCCCGAGCGCAACGGCCGCGACAGCAGCACCCCTGCCACAGCCGTCATCAAGTCTGACGCTGCCGGCCGGCCAATCGGTGTTGATGCTCGGCACCGACCCGCGCACCCGCGGCGGCATTGCCGCCGTGATCAATACCTACCGCACCGGTGGACTCTTCGACCGCGTTCCGGTGACGCTGGTGTCGACCCATCAGGATGGCCATCGCGGCCAGAAGGCGCTGCGGTTCACGTCTGCGGTCGGCGTTGTCTTGCGAGAGTTCCTGACGCGGCGCACCGCGCTCGTGCATGCGCATGTTTCCTCGCGTGCCAGTTTCTGGCGCAAATCGCTGCTGCTGCAAATCGCGCGCTGGTTCGGCGTGCCGACGGTCTTTCATCTGCACAGCGGCGGTTTTGCCGAATGGACTTCGCAGCCCGGCATCGCCGCTGATCTGCGCCGTTGGTGGGTGCGCCGCACACTCGAATCCAGCGACGCGGTGATCGTGCTGTCCAAGAGCTGGGCGCGATGGATGAAGGACTTTGCGCCGCTGTCGCGGATCACGGTGGTCGGCAATCCGGTGCAAGTGCCCGCGGAAGCACCGGGGGACGATGAACGTGGTTCGAGAAACGGCGCCGGCCGGGTTTTGTTCCTGGGCTGGATCTACGACTTCAAGGGTGTTTACGACCTGCTTGAGTCTTGGGTGTTGTTTCGCCAACGCTGCCCGGGCTGGCGCCTCGTCGTCGGCGGCAAGGGCGAAGTCGACGAGTTTCTCGCCGCTGCCGACCAGCTCGGGGTGCGCGATGACCTCGACTTCCTGGGCTGGGTGGCCGGCGAGGACAAGGAGCGCGAGCTTCGCCGCGCCGATATCTTCGTGCTGCCGTCGTACCGCGAAGGCATGCCGGTGTCGGTGCTCGAAGCGATGGCCTTCGGTGCCGCTGTGGCCACCACCCCTGTTGGCGGCGTGCCCGACATGATGGAGCCCGGCGTGCATGGTCTGTGGATGGAACCCGGCGACATCCAAGGTATCGCCGACCGCATGGTGGAGCTGGCCCGCTCACCAGAGTTGCGCCGCAGCCTCAGCACTGCGGCCTTCGCCCACGTGCTGGCCAACAACAGCGTCGAAGCGTCGATCACGCCGCTGCTGAGCACCTACGGGCGCCTGATCCGGCCCAACTGAGTACGATCATGCGGCGCCCGATCCTGATGGTGGGAACCCACCTCGACGGGCGCGGCGGGGTGGCGACGGTGTTGCGCACGTGGCGCGACCAGGGGCTCTTCGAGCGCTGTGGTGTCCAGTACCTCGCGACCAATGGCGACGGCGGCCGGGCGCGCAAGGCGATGCTCGCGATCGCAGCGTGGTGGCAGTGCCTCGTCGGCTTGTCGACCGGTCGCGTTCAGTTGATCCATGTGCACACCTCGTCTTACGTCAGCTTCTGGCGCAAGACACCAGTCATGCTGATGGCCATGGTCGTCCGGCGGCCGCTGATCGTCAGCCTGCATGGCGGTGCGTTCAGGGAGTTCTACGCCGGCAGCGGCGTCATCGGACGCAGTTGGATTCGCCTCGTGATGCGACGCGCAATTCGGTTTGTTGTGCTCACCCCCGGATGGTGCGAATGGGTCTTGAAGACCGAACCAGCGAGTCGAGTGGTGGTCATCCCCAACCCGGCGCCCGAAGTCCCGCCATGGCCGATCGACACCCGCGACCCCGGTGACTCCAACAGGACGACAACGGCGCTCTACCTGGGCCGGATTGAAGCTGCCAAAGGCATCGATGTGTTGCTTGACGCGCTTGCGGCGGCCCACCAGCGTGGCGCAGCCTGGCGCCTGGTGTGTGGCGGCGTGGGCGAGATCGAGGCGGCGCAACGGCGCTGCAGGGAACTCCGACTTCCAGAGACCGCGGTGCGTTTCGTCGGCTGGGCCGACGGCGACCAAAAGCGGCAACTCCTGCGCAACTGCGATCTGTTGGTACTGCCGTCACGCATCGAAAACATGCCGGTGGTGGTGCTCGAAGCGTTTGCCTACGGCAAGCCCGTTGTCGCGACGGCGGTGGGCGGGATCCCTGACCTCGTCAGCGATGGTGTGGACGGTTTTCTTGTCGCAGCCGGCGACGCGACGGCGCTTGCTGATCGTCTCGTCGCGCTGCATGGGCAGTCGGTCGAGCTTGAGCGCCTGGGCCGCGCTGGCCGCCACAAGGTCGACACAAAGTACGCGCCGACGATCGTGGTCACCAGCGTCGAGGCGCTCTACCGCGATTGCGGCATCGGGTGTTGAGGATGCTGCAACCTTAGAGAGGATGGAGTCTCGTCAATACCCCGCACGGATCAGGGTGAGACCGTGGGTCCACCCTGCCGGCGCGTCGCGCTGAACGCTTGCGATCTACTGTCGGACGAGCACTCGACCCGAACGCGGTGGCAAGGTGATGACCTGCACCGGCTGGCCATTGTTGACGACCGTGTCGACAGACCCCAGATGGTTCTTGTAGCCAGGGCCGATATCGATCGTCAGGGTCGCCGTCTTCGAGCCGTTGACCAACGCGATGCCGTTCTGGAACCGCCTCACCCAAACCCCCGTCGCGTGGGGCGCCGCAGGTGGGGCATCCGTCGCCGCTCCGATTGGTGCATATTGCTCGTCAAACTTCTCGTACGCCATCGCCGAGTGGTTCGTGAAGGCGAAGTAACCGTCATGCATGAGGGACGACGCCAGGCCGTAGCGCATCAGCGCCGCGTCGCGGGTGGCCCCACAGACGTTGAAGAGGACCAGCGGGCTCGCGGTCACGTTGGCAAACACCGCCCGGTAGGTCGACATCATGAAATCCCAGGTACCAAAGGTTTCGACCGACCACGACTTGCCCATCAGGCACTCGCGTGCCTGACCGTCGAGCTTGCCTTTGTACTCAGGCGAACTGAAATCAAGGCCGTTGGCCATCACCCGCGTCCCGGGATTCAGCCGTCGAAGCTCCGATACGAATTTGATCATCCCCTTGCGGTGTTCGGTAGCGACGACCGGGTCCTTGCGTGACTGCATCGTGCCGATGCGCCTGAAATCGCCGTCGCTCAGCGGCTCCGGGTTGAACTGGTCAACGAAAATGAAATCGAGGCCGACCGCCGCCATATGACCCGAGATCCAGTCGCGAAAGTGTTTGGCGGCGACATTGGGATAGGCCTGACCAGCAGCGTCGGTGGGCGCCCACGCGGTCATGTTGATGTCATACGACCCATATGCGGTGCTCCACCGCACACGCTGCCCGGCAGAGTCACGCAGCCACCAGTCATTCGTATTCGTGGCGGTCCAGAGTGAGTAGTACTCGCTGCTTGACGAGAAGTCCCCCAACTCGACGGTATTCACATACTGCGCGAACTTGATCGACGGGTTCTTGGTTCGAATCGCCTGCATTGCGGCCTGCATGCGGCTCTTGCCCATGTTCGGCCAAAACCCGGTGACGACGGCGTCGAACTTGGACACCATGGTCCGTGACGCATCGGAATCAAGTGCTTGGTAGTAGATCGCCGCGGTCTTCGGCATCGAGTACGCAGCCGGTGCTGGGGCTGGGGCCGGTGCTGGTGCTGGTGCTGGTGCTGGTGCTGGTGCTGGTGCTGGTGCTGGTGCTGGTGCTGGTGCCGGTGCCGGTGCGGGAGACGGCGCCGGTGTCGGCCCGAGCGGCGGCGGTGGTGGCAGTTGATCGCCGGTGGTGGGACCGTTTCC
>JANOKR010000620.1:0-5608 GCA_031419315.1 Betaproteobacteria bacterium | reverse complement strand
ACTCGCTGCCGGCCGGGTTGCCGATGAGGTCGATCGTTGGGGCACCCGCTGCTGCCACGGCGCTGGCGGCTGTCGCGACGGCGGCCGGTGGCGTGAACGGCGCGGCCGGCCCGAGCGCGTGCGCCGGCAGGCCGCCGACCGTCAGCGCCAGCGCCACTAGCGTCGGAGCGGCCAAGCCGAATAGGCAAGGGCAAGACTCAAGAAAATGTGGCTCTGCCCCTTTTCTTGACCCCCGTGGGGGGCGGGCGCCGCCTTGCCGCGACCTAGGGGTCGTCAGATCGTCAGCCATGATTTTTCAGTGCCAATGACGGCCAGGGTGATGCGGGCTTGCAGCGCTGTGCCATCGGTCGTGGCGACGCGGACACGTTCGATGCGCAGCGGCCGCGCGCTGCGCTCCAGCGTGCCCAGCGCGGTGATCAATGCTTCGTGGTTGCCGGCCAGCGTGAGCTCGAAGCGATGGCGAAACAGCGCTGTCGACTGCGGCGTCGCACCGGCGGCAGCGGATGCCGCGTCGGCAGCAGCGGTGGCGGCGGCGGTCGCAGCTGCGGGGTCGCCGCCCGGCTGCACATCTTCAACCGCCAACTCGCGCAACGCGACGATCTGCGCGCCCTGGCCGGCCAGGGTCTGGGTGAGCAGCGAGTTCAGGCTCTGCCCGGTGGCGTTGCCCGCGCCCAGGCGCGCCAGCTCGGTGCTGACCTGCGCCAGTCGCGACTCGAGTTCGGATTGTTTTTGCGCCGCGGCCTGGGCCAGCTCGCTGGCTGCATCGGCTTCTTGTTGCGCCTGTTGCACGGCCGCGGCGACGATGCTGTCGCGTTTGGCATGCAATGGCCAGACGACCATGAACTCTGCCGCTGCGACGATGGCCAGCAAGCCGCCGAACAGGGCCAGGCGGTCGCGGTCGGGCATCGCATCGATGCGCGCCGCGGTGCCTTGCAGACCACGCAGCCAGGGCGCCGGTACCCAGCGGCGCCAGTTCATCGCGGCGCCTCGGCAAAGGCTGCGCCGGCGCTGGCGAGCACGAAGCTGTGATGCGCCGGCCGGCGCGCATCAGTGCTGTCGTCGCTGGCTGGCGGGGGTGGTTCGACACGCAAGGTCTCGATCGGCACACCCCGCAGCGGTAGCACCGCGGCCAGGCGTTGTGCATAGGCGGCCAGGGCGCGCGGTTCGACGATGCCGCCGGCAATGCGCAGGCCACGCGCGCCGCTGATATCAACTTCGGTCAACCAGGCATTCGCGGGCAGCGCAGCAATCACCGAAGTCAGCAGCGTGGCGCTGTCCGGGGGCAGGCTGTCGCCATGGTCGAGCAGCGCGCGCAACGCTTCGCTGCGCACCAGTTGCGCTTGCAAAGCCAGCGTGCCGTCGCCGGCAGCCGATGCGCTGGCGGCGGCTGCCGCGGCAGCATCGGCCGGTGCCGAGGCGGGTACGCCGGCGGCACGCAGAGCTTGTGTCATGCGGCCGTTTTCAAACGCCCAATGGCCGCCGACTGCCACCAGCGCCAGCGCCGCGATGACCAGGCAACGCGCGCCCGAGAGCAGGCGCAGCGGTGGCAGCAGCGACGGGTCGAGCAGGTTGAGTTGCTGCATGTGTTCTCAGTGCAAGGCGCCGCGCAACGCGGCACCGATGGCAAAGGTGAAATCCAGGCCGCGCCCGGCATCGACGACGGGGTCCTTGGACACCAGATCGACATGCTCTTCAACCGCAAACGCCTTCACCTGCTGCGGCAGCAGTTGGGCCAGCTGGCTGGAGATCTCGTTGGCGTCGCGCACCGCGCTGACCCAGACGGTGCGCAAGTCGGCGCCGTGGAACATGCGCGAAAAGCTGTCGGTCGAGCGCTGGATCTCCAACGCCAGGCGCTCGAGCAACATCGTGCGGGTATCGGCATCGGCGGCGTCGAGCTTGAAAGCCGAAACATCGAACTGCCGAAACGAACACAGCTCGCGCTGCCAGACCAGCACCAGGCGTGTCGACTTCAAACCGAGGTGGACAAAAGCATGCGCGGTGTCGCCGCCGGCCAGCACCGACAGGTTGCGCATTGCCATCTCGGGGATGTCGATCGCGCCCAGCGTCAGGTGCTGGGTGCGAAAGCGCTGCATCCATTCGCGCACCCGCTGGGCTTCGGTGGCGACCGCAAACAACTGGCGCGATTCGGCACCCAGCGTCGGGCCGGGCACGGCCAGGCAGTCCAGGCAGGCGTCTTCAGGCGCGATGTCGATCAGGTCCTTGAGCTGCCATCGCACCGCCGCGCGGCGCTCGTCGGCCGGCACGGCCGGGTTGTCGACCGGCACGATGCGGTAGTGCACTGAATTGAGCAACACCGCCGCCTGCGCATCACGACAGACCTGGCGCTGCCATTGCAGCGCCGCGGCCGCGGGGTCGGCGGCGTCGAAGACCGGCGCGACATGCACCCGCGGGCGTGGCTGCGCGCCAGCGAGTGTGTTGGCGGGTGCGTTGGTGGGTGCGTAGGCCGCCACGATGCGCTCGTCGCTGGCCGAGTAAAAACCGGTCCATCCGCTGGCGGGTGTGCCGCTGCGCATGGCACGGGAGAGTTGATCGAAGATGGACACGAGCCGACCTCGCCAGGAGCGTCCCGGCATGAGGTCAGTCTAGGAACGATGGCCTCGGTGCGATCGCCGGAAATGGGGTTGAAATCCGGCCGAGATGAACGCGGGCTTAGCCCAGCCGCGCGCGGTGCTTTGCAATCTGCACCCGCACCTGCGCCGGCGCGGTGCCGCCGACGGTGGTGCGTGAATTCATCGAACCGCGCAACGTGAGCACCGCAAAAACATCGTCGCTGATCGCGGGGTGGAAACCTTGCAGCGTGGCCAGGGGCAGCTCGGACAAATCCAGCCCCTGGCCCATCGCGACCTTGACCGCATGTGCCACCGCTTCATGTGCATCTCGAAACGCCGCGCCGCGCTTCACAAGGTAGTCCGCGAGGTCGGTCGCGGTGGCGTAACCGCGCAGCGCCGCGCGCTCCATCGCTTCGGTTTTCACCACGATGCCGCCAACCATCTCGGCCATGATGCGCAGCGTATCGCGCAGCGTATCGACGGTGTCGAAGAGCGGCTCCTTGTCTTCCTGGTTGTCCTTGTTGTAGGTCATCGGCTGGCCCTTCATCAGGGTCAGCAGCGCCATCAGGTGGCCGATGACCCGGCCGCTCTTGCCGCGCGCGAGTTCGGCGACATCGGGGTTGCGCTTCTGCGGCATGATCGACGAGCCGGTGCAGTAGCGGTCGGCAAGATCGATGAAGCCGTAGCTCTGGCTCATCCAGAGCACGATCTCTTCGGCCAGGCGCGAGATGTGCACCATGCAGATCGACGCAAAGGCCGCGAACTCGAGCGCGAAGTCGCGGTCGCTCACCGCGTCGAGGCTGTTTTCGCAGAGGCCGTCGAAACCGAGTTCTTGCGCCACCATGCTGCGGTCGAGCGGGTAGCTGGTGCCGGCCAGCGCGGCGGCGCCCAGCGGCAGTTGGTTGACTCGGCCACGCACATCGGCCAGGCGCTGTGCGTCGCGCTTGAACATCTCGACATAGGC
The DNA here is from genome assembly GCA_031419315.1 of Betaproteobacteria bacterium. Taxonomy (GTDB): domain Bacteria; phylum Pseudomonadota; class Gammaproteobacteria; order Burkholderiales; family Burkholderiaceae_C; genus Rubrivivax. The sequence goes on along the minus strand of JANOKR010000620.1, from coordinate 2,074 downwards.
CAGCAGGTGGTGCGCAAAACTTACCGGCTGCGCAACCTGCAGGTGCGTGAAGCCGGGCATCACGGTGTCGGTGTGCAATGCCGCGACGTCGACCAGCGCGCGCTGCATCTGCGTCAGGTGCGGCGCCAGCAAATCGATCTCGGTGCGCAGCCACAGGCGCACGTCGGTGGCGACCTGGTCGTTGCGCGAGCGGCCGGTGTGCAGGCGCTTGCCGGCGTCGCCGACGAGCTGTGTCAAGCGCGCTTCGATATTCAGATGCACGTCTTCGAGTTCGAGTTTCCACTCGAAAGTGCCAGCCTCGATCTCGGCCGTGACCTGCGCCAGGCCGCGCTGGATATCGGCCAGGTCTTGCGCTGCGATGACCCCCACCGCGCAGAGCATGCGTGCATGCGCCAGGCTGCCGGCGATATCGGCACGCCACATCCGGCGGTCGAAGGCCACGCTGGAGGTATAGCGCTGCACGAGCTCGCTCATCGGCTCTGAGAACAACGCCGACCAGGCTTGGGCTTTGCGGTCGAGCGGGTTGTTGGTCTGGTCGTTGGCGAGGTCGTGGGCGGAGTCGTTGGCCATCGGCGGCAGTCGTTGGAGGTTGGGTGGGTTCGGCGGGTGATCAGCAGGGCGGCGAAAGCTCCGTATTATCGGCAGGCCCTTGTGCCCGCGATGAACCACGCCCCCAAGCATCCCGACCCGCGCGACCCGCTCGACCCGGACTTCATGCCCGAAAGTCGCGCCGCCAGCCTGTGGCCGGAAAGTGTGCGCCCGGCTGAAGGCCTATCGACGCAGTTTGGCAACACCCGATTTGATGCCGCGGCCGATGGCGCGAGCCCGGGCGCGCGCCGGCCGGCGGCGTTTGATGTCTGCCATGCCGGCGTCGCGCTGCGGGCGGTGTTGCTGGTGCAGGCGATCGCCGCGATCGGCACCTTGTTGATCGCCGAACCATCCGCCTGGGTGCGGGTGCAGGCGGCGGCCGGATTTGCTGCGCTGGCGGCGACGCTGCTCTGGCTGGTCTCGGTCTGTGCCTTGCAGTTCGCGGCACCGCGCTGGTCGGCCGGCCCGCGGGTGGCGGTCGCGGTTGCACTCGGCGCGGCTTACGCCTGCCTCGGCGTGGCGCCACTGTGGTGGGCTGAATTGCTGGCACCACCGGCGCCGACGCAGGTCGCCGGCCTGGCGTTGGCGGGCGCGGCGATCGCGGCACTCTTTGCGGCCTGGCTCGAATTGCGCTCGCGCCTGTGGCGGCCGGCGGACGCGAGTGCGCGGCTGGCCGAATTGCAGTCGCGCATCCGGCCACATTTTCTGTTCAACGCGCTCAATACCGCACTCGCGCTGGTGCGTGTCGACCCCGACCGTGCCGAGCGGGTGCTCGAAGACCTGAGCGCGCTGTTCCGCGAAGCGCTGGCCGATTCGGCGGCGTCGGTTTCGCTGGCCGAGGAGATCAACCTCGCACGGCGTTATCTCGATATCGAGCAGGTGCGTTATGGCGACCGGCTGCACGTCGAATGGGATATCGACGCTGCCGCCGGCGCGGCACGGGTGCCGCCACTGGTTTTGCAGCCGCTGGTTGAAAACGCGGTACGCCATGGTGTCGAGCCTTCGCTCGATGGCGGCCGGGTCTGGATCCAGGCGGTGCGCCGGCGCGGCCACGCGGTGCTGCTGGTGCGCAATACGGTGCCGCTCGAAGCGTCGCGCCCGGGGGCCGGCATGGCGATGGTCAATGTGCGTGAAAGGATGCGCCTGCTGCACGATGTCGGCGCGCAATGTGACGCCTGGAAAGGCGACGACGGTTTGTTCAACGCGCGCATCGTGATCCCGCTGTGACTGCGCCAGAAGCGCCACCGCCGCCGCCGGCGTCGATGGCCTCGCTCGGGTCGCCAGGGTCGCCAGGCTCGATGCCGCCGCTGCGCTTGCTGCTCGTCGACGACGAAATGCTGGCGCGTTTGCGCCTGCGCTCGCTCGTGCAGGCCTGCGCCGACCCGCGCGCCGAAGTGATTGCCGAAGCCGCCGATGCCAAATCGGCGATGGACCTGCTGCGCGGCCAGAGTTTCGACGCCGTGCTGCTCGATATCCGCATGCCGGG
>JANOKR010000619.1:0-1611 GCA_031419315.1 Betaproteobacteria bacterium | reverse complement strand
AGCGCGATTTCACGCGCGAGTGCTGACCGGTCGCCGCCGGCGTTCTGCGATGCCGTGCTTCAGGCGACCCGGTTCACCCGCTGCGCCAGCACGATCGAGGTCGTGGTCTTGACCACCCCGTCGATCTCGCCGATCTCGTCGAGCAGTGCGTCCAGCCGCGCCGTGGAGTCGGCCCGCAGCAGCGCGATGGCGTCGAACTCGCCACTCACGGTGCACAGCTGGCGCAGCTCGGGCCAGGCTTCGAGGCGCCGCTGCACCGCGCGTGACGCCTTGGGCTGCACGGTGATTCCGACATAAGCCTGCACGCCGGCGTCCGCCGCATCGGCGGCCAAGCGCACGGTGTAGCCGACGATCGCGCCGTCACGTTCGAGCCGCGCCAGCCGCGCGACGACCGTCGTGCGCGCCACACCGAGCTTGCGCGCGAGCTCGGCGGTGCTCGCTCGTGCGTTGGCCTGCAGCAAGTGGATCAAGGCGCGGTCGGTGGCGTCGACGGGGCGCGGCAAAAGTGGCGACGCGGGCGATGCAGTTGGCGCGGCAGATGGCACTGCGGTTTGCGTTGCGGTCTGCGCTGGGCGCTTCGATGAAATCATAGGCTGACGATGTGGCTGACGATGTGGCGATCGAGGCTGACGATCCGTCAGCGGGCGCGGCATTTTCGCCGGAACGGTGCTTTCTTTCGTCGGCGCGGATTCATAGACTTCTGGCAACCTGAAGGAGTCTCAAACCATGATGAAAATCGCCCTGCTCGGCGCCGGCCATATCGGCCAGACCATCGCCCGCCTGCTGCAACACAGCGGCGACTATCAGGTCACCGTCTGTGACCAGAACCCGGCTGCGCTCAAGCGAGCCGCCGACACTTCGGGCGCGGCGACCCGTGTTGTCGACTCCGACGACCACGCCGCGCTGCTTGCCGCCTTGCGCGGCCACGACACCGTGATCAATGCGCTGCCCTACCACCTGGCGGTCACCGCGGCGACGCTGGCGCATCAAGCCGGTTGCCACTACTTCGACCTCACCGAAGACGTCGCAGCGACGCAGCAGATCAAACAACTCGCCGAAGGTGCCGGCACCGCGTTCATGCCGCAGTGCGGCCTGGCGCCGGGTTTTATCGGCATCGTCGCGCACCATGTTGCGAAGTCGTTCGAACAAGTGCACGACGTCAAGATGCGTGTCGGCGCCCTGCCGGCGTTCCCGACCAACGCGCTCAAATACAACCTGACCTGGAGCGTCGACGGCCTCATCAACGAGTACTGCCACCCCTGCGAGGCGATCCACGACGGCGAAAATATCGACATGCTGGCTCTCGAAGGGCTCGAGCATTTTTCCCTCGATGGCACCGAGTACGAAGCCTTCAATACCAGCGGCGGCCTCGGCACGCTGTGCGAAACCTGGGCCGGCCGGGTGCGCAACCTGGACTACAAAAGTGTGCGTTATCCCGGCCACCAGGCGCTGATGAAAATGCTGCTCGAGGACCTGCAACTCAAGAGCGACCAGCAGACGCTGAAAGACATCCTGCGCCGCTCGGTGCCGGCGACGATGCAGGACGTGGTGCTGATCTTCGTCACCGTCAGCGGCTTGCGCGCTGGCCAACTCGTGCAAGAGGTTTTTGCG
>JANOKR010000618.1:0-4828 GCA_031419315.1 Betaproteobacteria bacterium | reverse complement strand
GTGGCACCCAGGCGCTGGTGCAGGCGCTTGATCTCGGTGCGCATCTCGTTGCGCAACTGCGCGTCGAGGTTGGACAGCGGCTCGTCGAACAAAAACACCTTGGGCTGGCGCACGATCGCACGGCCGATGGCCACCCGCTGGCGTTGCCCGCCCGACAGCGCCGCCGGCCGGCGCTCGAGCATGTGGTCGATGCGCAGCAGCTTGGCCGCGTCCATCACGCGCTTGGTGATTTCTGCTTCCGGCGTCTTGCGCAGGCGCAGGCCGAAGGCCATGTTGTCGTACAGGGTCTTGTGCGGATACAGCGCGTAGTCCTGGAAGACCATCGCGATATCGCGGCTGCGTGGCGGCAGGTCGTTGACGACCTGGCCGTCGATGCGCACCTCGCCGCCGGAGATCGGCTCCAGGCCGGCGATCATGCGCAACAAGGTGCTCTTGCCGCAGCCTGACGGCCCGACAAACACGACGAACTCGCCGTGTTTGATATCGAGGTCGATGCCGTGGATGACGGTCGTCTTGCCGTCATAGGACTTGGTGACTTGTTTCAGGTCGACAGCAGCCATCTCAATAAGCTCCCTCGGTTCTGGTTCCGGTCTGGATTGAATGCACATGCGCCGGTGTATCGCCGGTGCGCAGCGCCTGCACCGCGGCCATCGCGCCACGCATCAGCAGGCCGAGGTCGGACGCCACCGCGAGGTAGTCGTAACCCGCGGCGCGGTAGCGCGTGACGACATCGGGGTTGCCGCCCACCGTGCCGATCGGCATGCCGATCGCCCGCGCCCGCTGCGCGGCATCGGCCATCGCGGCCATGACTTCGGGGTGCGTCAGGTCGCCGACATGGCCCATCGCGCCCGACAGGTCACCCGGCCCGACAAACAGCGCGTCAACCCCCGGCACCGCGGCGATCTCTTCGAGCCGGCTCATCGCCTCGGGGGTTTCGAGCTGTACCAGGACACCGATCGACTTGTTCGCGGTGCGCAAAAAGTCGGGCGTGGTGCCGAAGCGCGACGCCCGGCTCATGCCGGCCATGCCACGCACACCTTCAGGGGCGTAGCGTGTCGCGGCGACCGCGGCGCGCGCTTCGGCAGCGTTTTGCACAAACGGGAAGAGCAGGGTCTGCGCGCCGGCATCGAGCACCCGCTTGACGGTGACAGTGTCGTTCCAGGGCAGCCGCACCACCGGCACCATCTTGGTATTGCCGACTGCTTGCAGCAGGTGCACCAGCTCCATCATGTCCAGCGGCGTGTGCTCCATGTCGAGCACGCCCCAATCAAAACCCGCGGTGCCGATGGCCTCGGCCACGATCGGGCTCGCCGACATGACCCAGGTGCCGATCGGTGGCTGCGTACCGCGCGAGCGCAGCAGTTGTTTGAAAGGGTTCATCGACGGGCTCCTGTTGGAAGACGATGGGGGTGCTCAGAAGATGGCCGGCTCGGGCGTCGGTGCCTGGCCTTGCAAGAAGTCAAAGTCGCAGCCTTCGTGGGCCTGCGTCACATGCGCCTGATAGAGCTTGGTGAAACCACGCTGGTAGGGCTGCACTGGCGCTACCCAGGCCGCGCGCCGGCGCGCCAACTCGGCGTCGTCGACGAGCATCCCGATCTTGCGTGCGGCAACATCGATTTCGATCAGGTCGCCGGTCTGCACCAGCGCCAGCGGCCCGCCGACGGCGCTCTCGGGGCTGACGTGCAAAACGCAGGTGCCGTAATGGGTGCCGCTCATGCGCGCGTCGGAAATGCGCAGCATGTCGCGCACACCTTGCGCGAGCAGCTTCTTGGGGATCGGCAGGTTGCCCCACTCGGGCATGCCTGGCGCACCCACCGGGCCGGCGTTGCGCAGCACGAGCACGGTGTTTTTATCGCAGTCGAGATCGAGGTCTGCCATCGCTTTCAACATTGCTGGCTGGCTGTCGAAGACCAGCGCGCGGCCGCGGTGCTGCAGCAGGTGCGCGCTGGCCGCACTCGGTTTCATCACCGCGCCTTGCGGCGCCAGGTTGCCGTGCAACACGGCCAGCGCACCTTGTGTGCTGACCGGGTTTGACAGCGGCCGGATGACATCGGCATCGATCACCTCGCGGCCGTCGATCTGCGCGCGCAAAGGCAGGCCGGTGACCGTGATCTCGTCGAGCGACAGGTGCTCGCGGATGACATTCATCAGCGCCGGCAAACCGCCGGCGTAGTGGAAGTCTTCCATCAGCCGGTCGCCGCTGGGGAAGAGGTTGGCCAGCACCGGCACCCGGCGGCCGACCGCATCGAGATCGGCGAGGGTCAGCTCGACCCCGGCGCGGCGCGCCATCGCGACGATGTGCACTGCGGCATTCGTCGAGCCGCCGAGCGCCATCTGCACCGCGGCGGCATTCAAAAACGCGCCGCGCGTGAGGATGCGCTGCGGCGTGAGGTCGTCCCAGATCATCTGCACGATGCGCTCGCCGCAGTCGGCGGCCATGCGCGGGTGCGCCGAGTCCATCGCCGGGATGCTGGTGCTGCCCGGCAGCGCCATGCCCAGCGCCTCGGCGATGCTGGTCATCGTGCTCGCCGTGCCCATCGTGTTGCAGGTGCCCGGCGAGCGCGTCATGCGCGATTCGAGATGGACCCATTCGTCGCTGCTCAACTTGCCGGCCTGGTATTCGTCCCAGAACATGCGCGTGTGTGTGCCGGCGCCGACCGTGCGGCCCTGGTGGCGGTCGTTGAGCATCGGCCCCGCCGGGCAGAACAGCGCCGGGATGCCCATGCTGATCGCGCCCATCAGCGTGCCCGGCGTGGTCTTGTCGCAGCCCCCGAGCAGCACCACGCCGTCGATCGGCAATGAGCGCAGCAGCTCTTCGACTTCCATCGCCAGGAAGTTGCGGTAGAGCATCGTGGTCGGCTTGACCATGACCTCGCCGAGGCTCATGGCCGGCAACTCGAAAGGCGTGCCGCCGGCCATCAACACACCGCGCTTGACACTCTCGGCGCGCTCGCGCAAATGGGCGTGGCAGGGCGACAGATCGCTCCAGGTATTGATGATGCCGACGATCGGGCGCTCGAGCACATCTTCGCGGCGCAGCCCCATTTGCTGGATGCGCTGGCGGTGCGCAAAACCACGCATGCCGGCGTCGGCGAACCAACGGCGGCTGCGGAGATCGGCAAGCGTGCGGGGCATCTTGGGGCGACGGGTTTTGTGGGCTGGAAGCGGGTCGGTGGTTACAGGCCGAGGCTTAACGCCGGGTGCGGACTGTGATTCATGTTAGCGGTAACATTAACTGCTGGAAACCCGTGCGTCCATGCTCGCAAACCCGATGTACAACCTCGACATGCCTGCCCGCAACCCGCCCCGACCGAATCGCAACCCCGCCCCCGCCAGCCCGGCCAACGACAACCCGGCGCGCCAGGCCCGCAAAGGCCATGGCAAGGTCACGATGCGTGATGTTGCCGTCGCCGCCGGGGTCACCGCGATCACCGTCTCGCGTTATCTGAGCGACCCCGACGTCGTCGCAGCGGACACCGCCGCACGCATCCGTGCGGCCATAGCGTCCACCGGCTATGTGCCCAACCGGCAGGCCGGCCTGCTCGCCAGCGGGGTCTCGAACATGGTCGCCGCGCTGCTGCCGAACCTCGCAAATTCGATCTTCGCCGAGACCGCCCAGGGCCTGTCGACAGGCCTGCAGGCCGCCGGTCGCGAACTCATGATCGCCTCGACCAATTACTCGCTCGAACGCGAAGAAGAGCTGCTGCGCGCGCTGCTCGGCTGGCGCCCCGCCGCGGTGGTCGTGACTGGCCGGCGCCATTCAAGCGCAGCGCAGGCATTGCTCAGCGAAGCCCAGTCCGCCGGCATGCCGGTGATCGAGATCTGGGACCATCACGCAGCAGCCGGCGGCGGCCCGGGGTTCACGCAGATCGGCTTCGACCACGACGATGTCGGGCGCGCGATGGCGCAGCACCTGCTGGCTGCCGGCCACCAGCGTCTGGCCTACGTCGACAGCGGCGTCGCCGCCGACTACCGGGCGCACGAACGGGGCATCGCCTTTGCGGAATTTGCGCGCGCCGCCGGTGCCCAGGTGGTGGTCATCGTCGCCCCCGCTGGCGACCTCTTCGATGCCGGCCGGCAGGTGCTGGCCGCGCTCGTCAAACGCGGCCCCAAACGTGTCACCGCAGCGGCATTTGCCAATGACAACCTGGCCTGTGGCGCGCTGCTCGAAGCCAACCGCCAGCAGATCAAGGTGCCGGCGCAGTTGGCGATCCTGGGCTTTGGCGACTTCGCGATCGCGCGCCAGTTGGAGCCGGGGTTGTCCACCGTGCACCTGCCGCGGCTGGAGATCGGCCTCGAGGCGGCACGCTCGCTGCTCGAAGCGCTCGGTGGCGGCAAACCCGCGGCGTCGCTGCTGCTGCCCTGGGCGCTGGTGGCGCGGGCAAGCACGGCACCGCGCTGAGCCCGGCCTTGTCCGGCGGCCGGCGCCGGCCTCGGCCCCGGTTCCGGCCCGGATCGGACCCGCTTGCGACCCTTGCGCCGCAGCACCGTCGGCGTACGATCAATTGCGCGGCAGATGCCGCGCAACTCGATGGAGATCGTCATGGCTTTTTATCTTGTTCAGGCCTCGTACAGCACGGCCGCAACGGCGTCGATGGTCAAGAGCCCGCAGGACCGCGCCGCCGCGGTGCGCCCGATGATCGAGCGCGCTGGCGGCAAGCTGCACGGGCTGTGGCTGGCCTTCGGCGAGTACGACATCGTCGCCATCGCCGAATTGCCGGACAACGTCAACGCCGCTGCGATGGCAATGGCCATCGGCGCGAGCGGCGCGATGAGCGCCTACCGCTCGACGCCGCTGCTGAGCTCTGAAGAAGCCGTCAGGGCGATG
>JANOKR010000617.1:0-2862 GCA_031419315.1 Betaproteobacteria bacterium | reverse complement strand
CAGCGCTGCTTCCGCGATTGCGATTCGATCGCTGGGGCTGGCCGGCATTCTTGCTCGTCGCTGCGGCAGGCTACGCAGTTGCCGGCGCGAGCGACTGGCTGCGCCTGCTGGCCCAGCTCTGGCTGGCCTACTGCGCGGCCTGGTTGTTGCTGCACGCGGTGCGCCGGGTTGGTGGCGCGGCGACCAGCGCGCCACGGTTGGTCGTGGCATTGGTCGCGGCGACGCTGCTCGCCGCGGCGGTGGCGGCGCTGCTCGGTGTCGCCGGCCTTGGCCAGCCGGCGTACGCCGGATCGGGTTGGCGCGACCTGCTGCTGCAATGGCCGGCCAGCGCTGCCGCAGCGCTCGTCTGCGCGACCGTACTTTCGCTGCAGGCCAGCGCCGAGTGGCGCTCGGCAGCCCAGCGCGCGCAGGCCGCCGAGCGCGAGCGCCTGATCAAGCTCGAGCGCGAGCTGCTGGGCTCGCAGCTCAAGTTGCTGCAGGCCCAGATCGAGCCGCATTTTTTGTACAACTCGCTGGCCAATGTGCAGCAGCTCGTGCGCCAGGACGCAGCCGCGGCGGACCAGATGCTGGCGCACCTGATCGACTATCTGCGCGCCGCGGTGCCGGCGATGCGCGCCGGCGTGGCCACGCTGGGCAGCGAACTCGCGTTGGCCCGCGCCTACCTGGCGGTGATGAAATTCCGGATGGGCCCGCGGCTGGAATTTTCAGTCTATGCGCCCGACGATTTGCTCGGTGTTGCGTTGCCACCCACCGTCATCGGCACGCTGATCGAAAACGCGATCAAACATGGTCTCGAACGCAGCGCCACTGGCGGCCGCATCGACGTCAGCGTGCGCCGCGAAGCCGGCCTGATGGTGGTCGACGTCGCCGATACCGGCCTGGGCATCAGCACCTTTGGTGGTGGCACTGGCGTCGGCCTGAGCAACGCACGCGAGCGGCTGGTGTTGTTGCACGGTGCGCTGGCCGAGCTCGACCTGATGCCGAATCAACCTTGTGGCATCGTGGCGCGCATGAAGATCCCGCTGCCGGCGTGAGAGCCCTGAGACCATGCCCACCGCCTTGCTGCTCGAAGACGAACCGCTGCTGCGCGAGGGCCTGAAAATCGCGCTCGCGCGGCTGTGGCCGGAGTTGCAGATCGTCTTTGAAACCGGTGATGGCGACGCCGCCATGGCGCACCTGCTGAATCACCGCCCCGATATCGCCTTTCTCGACATCCAGGTGCCCGGCTGCACCGGCATCGACATTGCGCGCCAGTTTTCGGGGCGGCTGCACATCGTCTTTGTCACCGCGCATGACGGCCATGCGATCGAGGCCTTCGAGCGCGGTGCGGTCGACTATGTGCTCAAGCCACTGCAGGCGCTGCGCCTGGCAACGACCGTCGAGCGCTTGCGCACCCGCTTGCGCGACAGCCACAGCAACGGCAGCAACAACACCGGCCCGGTGGATGTGCGCCCAGCGCTCGACCTGCTGCCCGCAGCGTCGCCACCGCCGGCCGCCGGGGTGCGCTGGTTGCAGGCCACGGTGGGCAGCCAGACCAAGCTCATTCCGCTGCGCGAAGTGCTCTACCTGCAGTCCGACAGCAAGTACACGCGCATCGTCCGGGTCCGCGACGAAGCCCTGGTGCGGCGCTCGTTGAGCGACTTGATGCAGGTTGTCGACCCGCAGGTTTTCTGGCAGATCCATCGCAGCACGCTGGTCAACGTCGAACATGTCGACGCCGTGATGCGCGACAGCTTTGGCGGCATGGAACTGGTGCTCAAGGGCCGCAACGAGCGGCTGCAAGTCAGCCGCGCGCACCGCCCCTTGTTCAAGGGGATGTGAGCCGGCGCAGCACCTGTTGCACAGCCACGCACAAGCGCTGGCCTGCGCTCAAGCCCAGCGCTGCGGCGCGTGCGTTGCAATGTGAGATCACGCCGTCGTCCAGCGTCGACTGTGCCTGCCCGATGCAGGCACTCGAATGGGCCACCGCACAAGCGGCGATGCCGGCGTCTTGCAGCAGCGCCAGCGCGGCGATGCCTGCAGCGCCTTTGCCGACGCCGGCGTCGTTGAAGACTACCAGCGCCGGGCGCGCCCGCAGGGCGTAGCGGCCGGAGCTCAGGCCGCCGTGCGAGCCGCTGATCACGATGCGGCCAGCGCCGCTGTCAACCGCTTCGGTGATGCTGTCGACGAGCAGCGGTGGGCCGATCACCGGATCACCGCATCAACCGATCACGACGACGCCGGTTGCCGCGTGCCGGCCGCAGTTGCACGCCATCAATCGGCGTACTGGCCAGCGGCCTTGATCACCGCGCCCCATTTGTCGATCTCGCTGGCGACGAACTTCTTGTGCTCGGCCGGGTTGACACGCGTGTCGCTGATGACCACCGCGCCGAGTGCTTCCTGGCGCTTGATGAATTCCGGGTCTTTGAGCGCCACTTTCAGCGCAGCGTTGAGCTGGTCGAGGACGGCCTTCGGCGTGCCCTTGGGCGCGTATAGACCGTGCCAGATGCTGACGTTGAAACCCTTCAGGCCCGACTCGTCCAGCGTCGGCAGCTTGGCCAGCGCCGGCGGTGTCAGGCGTTTGGGCGAGGTCACCGCATAGGCCTTGACCTTGCCACCTTCGATCTGCCCGGTGGTGTTGGTCGTTTGGTCGCACATGATGTCGACCTGGTTGCCCAGGATGTCGTTCATTGCCGGTGCGGTGCCCTTGTACGGCACGGTGGTCATGTCGATCTGCACCGCGCTCTGGAACATCAGCCCGCACAGGTGCGAGGCCGATCCCAAGCCTGCATTGGCCAGGTTGATCTTGCCCTTGTTGGCCTCGATCCACTTTATGAACTCGGGGTAGGTCGCCGCCGGCAGCGTCTTGCGGCCGAGCAGCGT
>JANOKR010000616.1:0-10776 GCA_031419315.1 Betaproteobacteria bacterium | reverse complement strand
ACGCTCCAAGCTGACCAACCTGGTGCCGGCCGAGCAGGTCGAGCAGGCCGCGGCGCAGCAATATGCGCAGCTGCTGCAAAAGGCCTCGGGCCAGCGCGCGCTGGCGCCTGCTGACCAGCCGCAGTTGCGCCGCCTGCGTGCGATCGCCCAGCGCATCGTGCCGCTGACGGCAGCCTGCAACGAGCGCGCGCGCCAATGGCGCTGGGAGGTCAACCTGATCGGCAGCCCGCAGATCAACGCCTTTTGCATGCCCGGCGGCAAGATCGCTTTTTTCCACGGCATCCTGGCGCAGCTGCAGCTCAACGACGACGAGGTCGCGGTGATCATGGGCCACGAGGTCGCGCACGCGTTGCTCGAGCATGCGCGTGAGCAGATGGCCAAGAGCACCGGCACGAATCTGTTGCTGCGCGGTGGCGCGGCGCTGCTCGGCCTGGGCAATGTCGGTGACTTTGTGGCCCAGATGGGGAGCCAGTTGCTGAGCCTGAAATTTGGCCGCAACGACGAATCCGAAGCCGACGAACTCGGCCTCGTGATGGCCGCCCAGGCCGGCTACGACCCGAGCGCCGGGGTCAGCCTGTGGCAGAAGATGATGGCCGGAGCGAAAGGCGCGCCGCCACCCTGGCTGAGCACCCACCCGAGCAACGCCGACCGCATCAGCGATATCCAGAAGCGCCTGCCGCGGGTGCTGCCGATGTACCAGGCGGCGGCCAAACCGCCGCAGCGTTTCGAGCCGCCGGCAAGGCCGGCTTCGGCCGCAGCGCGTTGAGCCAGGTGCGCCCCGTGGCGCCGGTGGGCTGAACCGCGAGCGGCGTGGCAGGCATCATTGTTGTTGGGGGTGGCAGGCCTTCCACCGACCGACGCATTGACCCAGAATCGCAGCACGGCGACCGCATCGATGTGTCCAAGCCAACAACGGCAGGGCGCGGTCTTTTGATCCAGCTTCGTGGCTAGGTCGGGGTTGCAGCCGTGCTCGCCATCACAGCGAGCCGTGGGCCCGTCGACGCATGTTTTTGACCGCATCGACCTGGTCCGGCGCGCCGCCAAAGACATCGGCTTTGGCGGGCGCACGGTGTTCGCGGTGAAGCAGACCTTCGAGCCCGACACCGGCACGTCCGTGAATACCTCTGCGCCCGGCGCGACATGCAGCGACCCGCGCTTGAGCCCGACGGTTTCGCATTTACTGCTATGGGGCGCTGATGGTCGGGCGCCGCCCGACGCCGGCGGCCGACGTTGCGCTGCTCGCCGACCCCTGGGGCGGGGACTCGGTTGTGGCCGACAACCAGCGGCGGTTCACCCTTCGGCCTGTGCCAAGCGCCGCGCCGTGGCGTCACGTGGGTAGTTGTCGAACAAACCTAAACAGGTCCGGACTCCAGATGCGGAATCGCTATTCGTCTCGCTGAAAGCCGCCGGTTTCAGCCCCTGCACCTTTGCCGGAACCGACTTGGCCGATAGTCGGCAGCAGGCTGATTGCTGTCGCTCGGGCTGGGTTGGCCATTCGTCGAGCTCGGCCCGGGCGACGCGATTCAGATGCACGATCTCGCGGTCGTCGGCGATGAGCATCAGGCCGTAGTCGACCTGGTCCAGTGCCAGGGCGATCCAGCCCGACAGCATGGGGTTCATGGCGAAGGCTTTTGAAGCGGCTGCGGCGGGTGCGGCATGTCCGCTGTGCTCGGGCTGTCGAACTTGCGCGCTCAGATAGCCGAAGGCATTGGCATGCTGGGCGCGGGCGGCGGTTGGTTCAAACATCGAAGTCTCCCTTGTCGTTTGCAGCGCGACGGGTGCTGCTGCAGTCCAAGGTTAGGCATCCGGGGCTTTTGCAGGCGGTGAATCGGTCACGTCGGATTTGTGACTTTTTCACCTTCGACGGATTGCTGCGTGAGCAGCAGCGCAGTGGCGCCGCCGGGCGCCCGCAGTGGCATCAGGCGGACTGGCGCAGCGAGTTGCGGCGTCGGCGCTGGTGGTGTTGCCTGTTGCAGCGCCAGCAGTTACACCGCGCGCGGCCGCCCGTCGGTGGCAACCGATAGCAGCGCCGCGCTGAACGCCGGCGCCAAGTTGCTGTCGCGGCAGACCACCACGCCGCGCTGCAGGCGCAGGCCGGGGCCCTTGCGCAACAACGCCAGGCCACTGCGGTTGGCGTGGATGAGGACCCCGTCCGGGTGAACCAGGATCATTGGCGTTTCAACTGTATCCAACATTGCCACGAACCAGCGTTCGTGACCTGGACTTGGCCGGCTCGTTGGGGGCCACAGGGTTGCCATGACGACACAGTAGGGCGGGGCAACGCCGCGGGTCATCGACACGCCTGTGGATGCGCAGCCACGCAGCCGGTGGTAGCCCTCCGCAAGGCAGCGGACGAAGACGCGGTTGAACCCGGGCCATGCACTCGGTTGACGATGGCACGGCAGCGCACCTGCCCAATCTTGGCGCACCGACTCAACGCCTGGAGCTGCAATGGCCACCCATCACCCCACCTTCTACGGCGCCCCGACGCGCCGCCGCATTGCCGCCGCGGTCGCAGCCACAACCACGACAGCGGCCCTCGTCGGCAGCCTGCTTTTGACCTTCGACGCTGCATCGCCAACGCTTTGGCTGGCGCCATCGCCGCAGGTGCTGGAGCTGGTGTCGCGCTGCGACACGCTGCCGACACGCCACGCCCGCGAGGAATGTGCGCGCACCGTGGTGGCGGTGCTGCTGCAGCGGCGGCAGCAGCAGTCGACTCAGCTGGCCGGTCGTTAGCGCGGCGCGCGCGCGGGCGCGGCATACCGCGCCGCCGCCCGCACCAGCCGTCCAGCCAGCGCGTCCCGCAGCGACGCCGGTGCGATGACTTCGACCTCGTCGCCCTGGCGCAGCAGGTCCATCACGAGTTCGGTTTCATCCACGTAGGGCAGACGCAGTTCGTAGCGGCCATCGTCGAGCCAGCGGCCCTGTTGTTGCGCGTGCCATTCCTCGCGGCTGATCCACTGCGCGGCGGTGGCCTCGAAGTGCAGCGTTGCCCAGCGCGGTTCGCCGCCGGCGTAGATGCCGTAGCCGGCGTCCATGCTCGCCTGCACGGTTTTCATGGCCACCTCGCGGGCCTTGGTGTCGAGCAGGGTTGCTGATTCGATGGCGTCCAGCGCAAAGCGACGCAGCGCATCGACGCGGTGGCACCAGGCGTCGAGGTACCAGGTATTGCGGTGGTGCACCAAACGCTGCGGCGACACGTCGCGCTCGCCGACTTCGCCGCGGCCGCGCGTGAGGTAGCGCAGGTGGATGCGGCGGCGGTTGAGCAGGGCTTCGCCAACGAGCTCGAAATACCGCGCCGGCACCGGGCGCCGCGCGGCGCTGATGATGCGCACCCGTTTGATCAGCGCCTGGGCGCCGCCGGGGTGATTCTGGCGATGCGGGCCATTCGGGCGATTCGGGCGATTCGCGTGGCCTCCACCCTTGGGGCCGGATGCGGTACCCAGCAAGTGATGGATGCGGTCGAGCAGCGGCTGCAAGTGGCGGCTGAGCATGCCGTCGGTATCCAGGCCGCTGAGCAGTTGGTGCGCCATCAGCAGCGAATACAGCTCGCGTTCGCTGAACCACAGACCCGGCAGTTCGTGCTGGGCGCCGCGTGGCGCGCCGTGGCCGGCGGCGAAGCGGTAACCACGCACGTCGCGGTCATATTCGATCGGCGCACCGAGCCGGCTGCGCAGGAATTCGATATCACGCCACAGCGTCGCCCGCGAGACCTCGACTGCGCCCTGCAGCTCGGCAAAGCTGGCGTGGCCGCGGCTCTTGATGAGCAGCTCGATCTGGTACAGGCGTTCGGTCTGGTTCATGGTCGGAGCGCAACTATTTTCAGGACTTCGTTTTAGTGTCTCACGCCATGAGACACCTGGCGCCGACACTGGTTTTGCCGGGGCCGTCCCGGTGCCCGCTCCGCGACTCAACCGAGCACCCGGACGACGCGGAACAACGAAAGACGCTGCCATGACCGCCACCGCCTTGAACCAGATCGCGCTCTTCGACAATGCCGCTGCCTCGGCAGCCCGCCCGCTCGCAGCGCCGAGCGCCGAGGGCGTGCACGCCGATGCAGATGCCAGCTTCGACGCCACCGGTTTTGAGATCGGCTGGGACTACGCGCGCCAGCGTCTCGTGCCGCCGGCCGAGCATCTGCTGGCCGGGCATCCGGTGCGTCAGGGTTGGCAGGCCGGGCGCCTGACCTTCGGCCTGCGCACCGGGCGGCCGACGCGGTTTGTCCGGCGCTGGCTGCGCCTGCGGCTGGACTGCTGGCTGCGTGGGCGGGTCTTCGAGGACGTGATGGTCACGCCGCGTTTCCTGGCGCAGATCGACGTGCCGCGCTGCCCTGTCACCCGCGAGCTGTTGAGTGCCGGCGAGGACGGCGGCGGTGATGCGGTGGTGCTGGCGCTGTTCGACGGCGCCGCGGTCGCGGCCGGCAACCTCGCCGTCGTCAGCCGGTGTGTTGCCGCGGCGCGTGGCGCCTGTTCAGCCGCGCAGGCTTGGGGCCTGGCGCGGCGCATCGAGGCCGGCGAGATGACGTTGGTGGCCGGCCTGGACGCCGCGATGTGGCGCCGCCTGGCCACGCTGATCAGCCTGGCCACGCCGACCGCGCACGCGCAATGTGCAAGCCTGCCGTTGCTGGTGTTGCCGCCGAATCGCGCGCGCCTGGTGAACCCGGTGCAGGGGCTGCAAGCCTTGTTGACGCTGCTCTTCACCGGTAGCGCCTATGCGCGGCGGATGGCCGAGATCGGTGCGCTGATGCCCGATGCCGACAGCCGGCGCCACTACTTCCTGTTCATGAATGTGATGCTCGCGCGGCGGCTTGCAGTGGGCTGGCAGGCCGAGCGCGACGCAGTGCGTGACACCCTCGCCGACGCCTGGGCGCACCCGATCGTGCAGCGGCGCTGGGAACAGCTCGCACTGCGCCTGAAACGCGCCGACTGCGAGCGGGTGGTCCGCCTCGCCACCCAGCGCGGCCTGGCCGGCGGTGGCATGCGCTGGCTCGGCGACGCGCAGGCCAGCGACGGTTGGGCCATCGAGACGCAGGGGCAGGTGCTGCCGGCTGGCGCGCAGGCAGCGCGCCGGCTGGTATCGGCCACGACCTCGGCAGTGACTGCGGAGGTCAGCGCGGCGGTCACCGCGGCGCACTCGATGGCACACCCCGCGGCGCCCAGCGCAGCGCTCAAAGCTTGAAGTCGTAGTCGACGATCACCGGCGCGTGGTCGGAAAAACGCTGCGCGAGGTAGATCGACGTGCGCCTGGCGGTGGCCGCAATGCCGGGTGTGGCCAGGTGGTAGTCGATGCGCCAGCCGACATTCCTGGCACGCGCCTGGCCGCGCTGGCTCCACCAGGTGTATTGCTCGGGCTGGTTGTTCAGCGTGCGGAAAACATCGACCAGCCCGCCTTTGCCAAACAGCTTGTCGAGCCAGGCGCGCTCTTCGGGCAGGAAGCCCGAGTTCTTGAGGTTGCCCTTCCAGTTCTTGAGGTCGATCTCGCGGTGGGCGATATTGACGTCGCCCAGGAGCACAAATTCGCGCTCGGCCTTGAGCTTCATCAGGTGTGGATACAGGCGCGCCAGGAAGCGGAATTTCGCCGCCTGGCGCTCTTCGCTGCTGGAGCCGCTGGGGAAATAACAGCTGATGACGCTGAACTTGCGCCGGGGCGTATCGAAGCGGGTTTCGACCCAGCGCCCTTCGGCGTCAAACGCCTTGTGGCCGATGCCGACGATCACTTCGCTGGGCGCGTGACGGGTGTACAGGCCGACACCTGAATAGCCCTTTTTCTGCGCGTAGTGAAAGTGCCCGGCCATACCGGCGATCTGCTCGAAGCGGCCGGCCACGTCGTCAGCCTGGGCTTTGACTTCCTGCACGCCCATACAATCGGCGCCCGTGCTTTCAGCCCATTCGACAAAGCCTTTTGTCGCCGCCGAGCGGATGCCGTTCAGATTGAGTGTGATCAGCCGAAAACTCAACGCATGCCCCCGATGAACGCAGCCATCCTCCCCGACACCCTGGCGCAGGAGTTCGTGAAATTCTCCGTCGAAGCTGGTGTGTTGCGCTTCGGCGAGTTCAAGACCAAGGCCGGCCGGCTGTCGCCTTACTTTTTCAACGCCGGGGCCTTTGACGACGGTGCCAAGCTCGGCCGCCTGGCCGGATTTTATGCACGCCGGCTGATCGCCAGCGGCTGGGCCTTCGATATGCTCTTCGGCCCGGCCTACAAAGGCATCACGCTGGCCGCCGCGGTGGCGATCGAACTCGCGCGCGCCGGCCCCAACGTGCCCTTTGCCTACAACCGCAAGGAAGCCAAGGACCACGGTGAAGGCGGCACCCTGGTCGGCGCGCCGGTCGCCGGCCGCGTTGTCATCGTTGACGACGTGATGTCGGCGGGGACTTCGGTGCGCGAATCGGTATTGATGATCAAGGCGGCCGGCGGCCAGCCCTGCGGGGTGGCGATTGCGCTCGACCGCCAGGAGCGGGCCACCGCAAGCGCAACCGACAGCGCAACCGACAGCGCCACCGACAGCGGCGCCGACGCGGCCTGGTCGGCGGTGCAATATGTGCGCCGCGAAATGAAACTGGATGTGGCCGCGATTGCGACCCTGGCTGACTTGTTGCACTATTTGGCGCTGTCCGATGACCCGGCCCTGCGCGAATACGCCGCACCGGTGCAGGCTTACCGGCAACGTTATGGGGTCAGCCTGGAGCCCGGATGTTCTTCGTGATCAGTCGACTGCCGAGCCGCACCCACCCGGGCCGCTGCGCGACGCCGCCGGGCTGGGCGCGGGCCGGCGCTGTGGTGTCGGCGTTGATGTTCGGCTCGGTGCTGGCAGTCCCGGCCGCCTGGGCGCAGCCGGCGGCGTCGGCTGCCGGCGGCATCTACACCTGCATTGACGACCGTGGCCGCCGGCTGACGTCGGACCGCCCGATCCCCGACTGCACGGCCAAGGAGCAGCGGGTGCTCAACCGCGACGGCTCGTTGAAGAAGATGCACCCGCCGACGATGACCGCTGACGAGCGCGCCGACGCTGATGCCCGCGAACGCAAGGCCGTCGAAGTGCGCGCGGCACAGAACGAAGCCGTGCGCCGCGACCGCAACCTCTTGCAGCGCTACAAAACCGAAGAAGCCCATGCCAAGGCGCGCGGCGCCGCGCTCGACACCGTGCGGGCAGCGATGCGTGTCACCGAGCTGCGTCTGGCCGACCTCGCACGCGAGCGCAAGCCGCTGATGAGCGAGGCCGAGTTCTACGCCGGCCGCGCGGTGCCGCCCAAGCTGAAAACCCAAATCGACGCCAACGACGCCACCGTCGACGCGCAGCGCGCCGCCGGCCAGACCCAGCAGGCCGAACTCGAGCGCATCAACCGGCTTTTTGATGCCGAGCTCGACCGGCTGCGCCGCCTCTGGGCCGGCGCGCAGCCGGGTTCGCTGGGGCCGATTGCGGTGCCGCTCGCTGCGTTGCCGGCGGCGGCGGGCACGACCTCGTCGGCGACCACAGCCAAGCCCTGAACGGCCAGCCCTGAACGGCCAGCGCTGCCGGCCCGGCCGCGGCCCGCTGCGCGCAAGCCGACCGCCGCGGCCGGTGTCTAGGCCAAGCGCGAGGTCAATCGCTTTTTCAGCAACTCGCTGGCCTGGGCCGGGTTGGCCTTGCCGCGGCTGGCTTTCATGACCTGGCCGACGAGGGCGTTGAAGGCCTTGTCCTTGCCGGCGCGAAATTCGTCGACTGACTTGGGATTTGCGGCGATGACTTCGGTCACGATGCGCTCGAGCTCGGCGCTGTCGTCCATCTGCTTCAGGCCCTTGGCCGCGATCAAACCATCGACATCGGCCGACTCGCCCGACCACAGCGCTTCGAAGACCTGCCGCGCGCCGTTGTTCGACAGCGTGCCGTCGACGATGCGGCCGATCAGCGCGGCCAGTTGCACGGCGTTCACCGGCGACGCGGTGATCTCAAGGCCCTGCGCGTTGAGGCGTTTCGAGACCTCGCCCATCAACCAGTTGGCGACCAGTTTGGGCTCGCCACAGGCGTCGCGCGCGGCTTCGTAGTAGCGCGCGAAGGGCAGGCTCTGCGTCATCAGCGCGGCGTCGTCCACCGGCAATTTGTCATCACGCTCGAAGCGCCGCGCCATCAACTGCGGCAGCTCGGGCATTGCGCTGCGCACGCGCTCGACCCAGTCGGTGCCGATCACCAGCGGCGGCAGGTCGGGGTCGGGGAAATAGCGGTAATCGTGGGCGTCTTCCTTGGTCCGCATCGCGCGTGTTTCGCCGCTGTCGGGGTCGAACAGCACGGTCGCTTGCTGGATCGGCAAACCGTCTTCGATGCGGTCGATCTGCCACTGGATCTCGAAGTCGATCGCCTGCTGCAGGAAGCGAAACGAGTTCAGGTTTTTGATCTCGCGGCGCGTGCCCAAAGCCGCGCCGGGCCGGCGCACTGAGACGTTGGCGTCGCAGCGAAAACTGCCCTCTTGCATATTGCCGTCGCAGATGTCGAGCCAGACAACCAGCGCGTGCAGCGCCTTGGCGTACGCCACGGCTTCGGCCGACGAGCGCATGTCGGGTTCGGTGACGATCTCGAGCAGCGGCGTGCCGGCGCGGTTCAAGTCGATGCCGGTCTGGCCGGCAAAATCTTCGTGCAGGCTTTTGCCGGCGTCTTCTTCGAGGTGGGCGCGGGTCAGTTGCACCTGCCGCGCGGTGCCGTCGAGCATGAAGCCGACGCGGCCGCCTTGCACCACCGGGGTTTCGTACTGGCTGATCTGGTAACCCTTGGGCAGGTCGGGGTAGAAGTAGTTTTTGCGCGCAAAAATCGAATGCGGCGCGACCTTGGCGCCGACCGCCAGGCCGAAGCGGATCGCACGTTCGACCGCGCCGCGGTTGAGCACCGGCAGCGTGCCCGGCAAGGCGAGGTCAACGGCGCAGGCCTGGGTATTCGGCGCCGCACCGAAGCGCGTGCTGGCGCCGCTGAAGATCTTCGCCGCGGTGGAAAGCTGGGCGTGGGTTTCCAGGCCGATGACGACTTCGAAGCCGCGGGTGAGGGCTGGCGTCACCATCTCAAATCCCCGCTGGCGACCGCCGGTGCCAGTCGGTCGCCGCCTGCAGCGCATGCGCTGCGTGCAGCAGCGTTCCTTCGGCAAAATAGTTGCCGATCAGCTGTAGGCCAACCGGCATGCCGGCGGCGCCAAAGCCCGCCGGCACGCTCATGCCCGGCAAGCCCGCCAGGCTGGCGGGCAGCGTGAAGATATCGGCGAGGTAAGCCGCCACCGGGTCATCGGCCTGCGCGCCAAGCTTGCCTGCGACGCTCGGCGCCACCGGGCCGGCGACCACGTCGCACTCCTTGAAGCAGGCCTGGAAGTCGTCGGCAATCATGCGGCGCAGTTTCTGCGCCTGCAGGTAGTAGGCGTCGTAGTAACCGTGGCTCAGGACATAGGTGCCGATCATGATGCGGCGTTTGACCTCGGCGCCAAATCCTTCGGCGCGGCTCTTTTTGTACATGTCGAGCAGGTCACCATGCGCGGCCGCGCGGTGGCCAAATTTGACACCGTCGAAGCGGCTCAGATTGGAGCTGGCTTCGGCCGGCGCGATGATGTAGTAAACCGGAATCGACAGCTCGGTGCGCGGCAGGCTGACGTCAACCAGCGTGGCGCCGAGTTTTTCGAGTTCGGCGAGTGCGGCGCGCACCGCGGCGTCGACATCGGGCGCCAGCGCGGCGGGGAAAAATTCGCGCGGCAGGCCGATGCGCAGGCCGGCCAGCGGTTTCATCGCACTTGCGCCTTCGCGGGGCTTGAGCATCTGGGCGTGGAAGTCCTGCGCCGGGCGCTGTGCGCTGGTCGCGTCGCGCTCGTCGAACCCGCTCATCGCGCCGAGCAGCAGCGCGCAGTCTTCGGCCGACCGTGCGATCGGGCCGGCCTGGTCGAGGCTCGATGCAAAAGCGACCATGCCGTAACGCGAGCACACACCGTAGGTCGGCTTGATGCCGGTGACACCGCAGAAGGCGGCCGGCTGGCGGATCGAGCCGCCGGTATCGGTGCCGGTGGCGGCCGGGATCAGCCGCGCGGCCACGGCCGCTGCCGAGCCGCCCGACGAGCCGCCCGGCACGCGGCTGCGATCCCAGGGGTTGTGGACGATCCCGAAGGCCGAGTTTTCGTTCGACGAGCCCATCGCAAATTCGTCGCAGTTGAGCTTGCCTAGAGTGACCATGCCGGCGCCTGGCGGCTCGCCCGCCAGCCCGGCGCCCAGCCGCGCAACGACGGTGGCATCAAACGGGCTGCGGTAACCGGCGAGCATCTTCGAGCCGGCGGTGGAGGCTGAGCTGCCGGCTTCGGTGTCGGTGACGAAGATGTCCTTGTGGGCAATCGGTATGCCGGTCAGCACGCCTGCATCACCCCGCGCGCGCGCCGCATCCGCGCGCGCTGCCTGCGCCAAAGCCGCGTCGGCATCGCTGGCCAGGAAGGCGCCGAGCGCATGGTGTTCGGCGATGCGCGCGAGCAGCTCGGTGCAGGCCTCGACACTCGACAAGCGCCGCGCCGCCAACGCCGCGGCGAGCCCGGCGACGCCCATTTCGTGGGTTTTCATTGGTGCACCCTACGGCCTTCGGCCGGCCTGGCCCTCAGAGGGGCCAGGCGTGCGCCAGGCGCGGCCCGCCCGCAGGGGCGGTCCGTGTCCGGGCGCACTCCCGCCGAGCGGGAGCATTCGCCCTTGGGACGGCCCGGCGGGCTCATTCGATCACCCGGGGCACAAGGTAGAGGCCGTCTTCGACCGCCGGAGCGCTGCGCTGGTTGACTTGGCGGCGGTCGGTCTCGG
>JANOKR010000615.1:0-2964 GCA_031419315.1 Betaproteobacteria bacterium | reverse complement strand
GGCAGCTACTACGTCTACCTCGTCGACGTCTTCGTGCCCGGTATCGGCCTCGTGCGCAACCGTGTCACCGACCCCTATTCGCTGAGCCTGAACGCCGACTCGCAGCGCACCATGCTCGTCGACCTGAATGCAGCACAACTCAAGCCGGCGGGCTGGGATGTGACAACGCGGCCGAAGCGCGTCAAGGCGCAGACCGATATGGTCATCTACGAACTGCATGTGCGCGACTTCTCGATCAACGACGCGACCGTCAGCGCTGCGCGGCGTGGCAAATACGGCGCCTTCGCTGAAAGCACATCGAACGGCGTCAAACATCTGCGCGCCTTGTCCGACGCCGGTTTGACCGACGTGCACCTGCTGCCGGTGTTCGACCTCGCCAGCGTGCCCGAACGCGGCTGCAGCACACCGCAAATCACCGGCGCGCCCGACAGTGCAGCCGACAGCGAAACGCAGCAAGCCGCAGTCGCGGCAACGGCCGATACCGACTGCTTCAACTGGGGCTACGACCCCTGGCACTTCACCGCACCAGAAGGCAGCTTCGCCAGCGATGCCAACGAGGGCGCGCGGCGCATTGTCGAGTTCCGAACGATGGTGCAGGCGCTGCACCGGATGAACCTGCGGGTCGGCATGGACATGGTCTACAACCACACCACCGCCAGCGGCCAGCATCCGAAATCGGTGCTCGACCGCATCGTGCCCGGGTACTACCACCGGCTCGACGGCCAGGGCGCGGTCGAACGCTCGACCTGCTGCGACAACACAGCCACCGAACATCGCATGATGGCCAAGCTGATGATCGACTCGGCGGTGGTCTGGGCGCGCGACTACCGCGTCGACTCGTTCCGCTTCGACCTCATGGGCCACCAGCCGCGCGATGCGATGCTGCGCCTGGGCAAGGCCGTCGACGCGGCGGCCGGCCGCCACAACCACCTCATCGGCGAGGGCTGGAACTACGGCGAGGTGGTTGACGGCAAGCGTTTTGTGCAGGCCTCGCAGTTGTCGCTCAACGGCACCGGCATCGGCACCTTCAACGACCGCCTGCGCGACGCGCTGCGCGGTGGCAATGTCGACGAATCGGTCAACGCCCAGGTCATCAACCAGGGTTATCTGAACGGTCTGCACTTCGACCGCAACGCAGTCGCCGCGGCCGCCGGCAAGGGCGGGCGCGACGAGCTGCTGCGCGCCGCTGACCTGGTGCGCGCCGGCCTGGCCGGCTCGATCCGCAGCTTCTCGATGCAGACCCACAGCGGCGAGCAGCTAACGCTGGACCGCATCAGCTATGACAACCAACCCGCAGGGTATGTGCTGCAGCCCGGCGAAGCGGTCAACTATGTCGAGAACCACGACAACGCCACCGTCTTCGACAGCCTGGTCTACAAGATGCCGGCCGGCACCAGCCGCGAAGACCGCGCGCGGGTGCAGCACCTGGGCAATGCCTTTGTCGCGTTCAGCCAGGGCGTGGCCTATTTCCACGCTGGCCAGGAAATGCTGCGCAGCAAGTCGATGGACCGCAACAGCTACGACTCCGGCGACTGGTTCAACCGCATCGACTGGACCTTCACCGACAACCACTTCGGCACCGGCTTGCCGCCAAAACGCGACAACGGCGTGAGCTGGCCGGTGATCAAGCCGCTGCTGGCTGATGCCAGCATCAAGCCGCTGCCGGCCGATATCCGCTGGACACGCGACGCCTTTGTAGACCTGCTGAAAATCCGCGCCGGCACGACCCTGCTGCGCCTGCCCAGCGCCGACGAGATCAAGGCTCGGCTGCGTTTTCACAACACCGGGCCGGCGCAACTGCCAACCGTCATCGCCGGGCATCTCGACGGCCGCGGCTTAGCGCGCGCCGGCTTTGCCGAACTCCTCTACCTGATCAATGTCGACAAGGTCGCACAGACCCTGGCCATCGACACGCTGAAGGGCCGCAACTTCGTGCTCCACCCGGTGCACCGCGCGGCGGGTGCGGCCGACCAGCGCGCCGCGACAGCCAGCTTTGCCGCCGACAGCGGCAGCTTCACGATCCCGCCGCGCACCGCGGTGGTGTGGGTCGTCCACTGAATCGTTCTGTTGTTTGGAGAACCGGCATGTCAGCCCTGTCATCGACGAATTTTTGGCGCCAACTCCGGCGCGGCCTGCTGCCAACACGCGGCGGCCTGGCTGCATTGGCCGCGGCACTGGCCCTGGCCGCCTGCGGCGGCGGCAGCGATCCGGCGCCGGTGCCACCACCACCACCGCCGCCGGTGGTGGTCGACCCGAACCTGGCGCTCGGCAACACCTCCGCCCATGCCACGATCCTGCAAGCCGTGCCGGCCGATGCCGACGGTGGCGGTTCGGGTGGCGGTGGTGGTGGCGGCGGTGCAGCGACATCGCTCACCGTGCACTACCAGCGCGCCGACGGTGTCTACACCGGCTGGCAGATCCACACCTTTGATGCCGGCGTCGACCCGGGCTGGAACAACGGCCACAACGTCGCCCGCAACGACGGCTTCGGCGCCGTCTACGACGTGCCCTTGGCCAAGACCACCGGCAATGTCGGCTACCTTTTTCACAAGGGCGACGACAAGGACCATGCCGGTGCCGACCAGAGCTTTGCGCTGCTCTCCGGGGCCAACGAAATCTGGCGCATCCAGGGCGACGGCGTCACCTACACGAGCAACCCGAGTGGCGCCTCGGCGCCGGACATCGTCACTGTGCGCGTGCACTACAAACGTTTTGGTGCCGACTACGCCGGCTGGGGCCTGCACCTGTGGGCTGCCAACGGCATCGACACCGCACGCATCCCGGCCGGCGTGACCATCGACCAGTGGGGCAATGCGGTGCCCTTCGCCCAGATGCCGGGCCACAGCGCCAGCGCGTCGGAAGTGGTCTTCGACTTCCCGGTGCTCAACCCGCAGGGCGACAACAACCGGCGCGCGCTCGAATTCATCATCCACGGCCTGGCGCCGAACGAAAACGACAAGGACG
>JANOKR010000614.1:0-3391 GCA_031419315.1 Betaproteobacteria bacterium | reverse complement strand
CCGAGGTGCAGACCGGCAAGAGCGGTGACTGGAACTACGCCGTGCGCCAGACCCTGCACACCAAGCTGCCGTCGACGCCGAGCAGCGCCGACTCGCTGTACAACGCCTTGCACCGCCCGATTTGGGGTGGCACGTACAGCGGCGTCGCGAGTCTGTTTTTGGCCACCAGCGAGGGTGATTTCGGCTGCACCGGTTCGCTGCTGTCCACCGGCCGCCATATCCTGACCGCCGCGCACTGCGTGACCGACAGCGCCGGCGTGCCGACGCTGATCGACGGCGAAGCGCTTTTCCCGTCGATCAATGCCGGTGGCTACAGGGGCGCGGTCGAAGGCGTGACCTTCAGTTCGGTAGCGGTGCACCCGCTGTGGAACGGGCGCAGTTTTCTCAACGGCAACGATGTCGCCGTGATCACGCTCGACGCCGTCGCGCCGGCCAGCGTGCAGCGCTATGACCTGTACACCGGCAACAACGAGCCGACCCAGATCCACACCAAGGTCGGCTGGGGCCAGGTCGGCCTGGGCAACGGCACGGCGGTGTTCAACGGCGGCTTTCGTTCCGGCCAGAACACCTACGACGCCACGGGCGATCTGGTCGATGTCGCCTTCGGCGCACCGGCCCAGCCGGGAATCCTGTACTACGACTTCGACAACGGCCTGTTCGACAACTCGCTGGGCTACGCGCCAAACGACGCTTTTGGCTACTGGTTCGGCATCAACCACCTCGGCTTGGGGTTGCAGGAAGTCAACGCCGCGCCCGGTGACTCTGGCGGGCCAACCTTCATCGACGGCAAGCTCGCGGGCATCACCTCGTTCGGGCTGACTTTCTGGGACGACAGCAATGCCCAGTTCAGCATCCTGACGTCGGACGCGACCGACCCGACGGTCGGGCCGGACAGCTCATTCGGCGAGTTTGGCGGCGACACCCGGGTCTCGTACCACGCGAAATGGATCAACGCGCAGACGATCCCCGAACCGCAAACCTACGCGCTGCTGATTGCCGGGCTCTGCGCGGTTGGTGCAGTCGCGCGGCGCCGGCAGCGGTCAACCGCTGGTTTGCAGCGTTAGAGCGATGCGCGGGTCGAACTTGGCCCGGGTGACCGCAAAAAATGCCTTCACGTTGCGCACATTGGCGTGCTGCGTGAACAGGCGCTGCGCCAGCAGGTGGTAGCCGGCCATATCGGTCACGCGCAGCACGAGCATGAAGTCCGGCCCCGGCGAGACGCGATAACACTGCTGCACACCGGGGTCGGCCACCGCGATCGCTTCGAACTCGTCGAGATGTTCGGCGCCTTGCCGGTCGAGCGTGATCTCGGCCAGCGCGGTCAGCCCCGCGCCCACCGCCAGCGGCGAGACGATCGCGATCTGGCGCTCGATGACGCCGGCGTCGACCAGCCGGCGCACCCGGCGCAACGCAGTCGCCGGTGACACGTTGGCCGCCGCCGCAAGGTCCTGATTCGAGCGCGAGGCGTCGATCTGCAACAGATCGAGCAGGCGGAGGTCGATGGCGTCGAGATCGGTCATTAAGAAATATTACGTCATGTAGATACAGCCAATGCAATAAATGGCCTCAGATTGTTGATGACGGCTGAAGATTGCAGAAATGTGTGAACTTTGCAATCTTCAATCTCTACAGCCTGACTACGATGCCGACCTCCTGAACCCATTGAGGGATTACCCATGTGTGGCATCGTCGGCGCCGTCAGCACCCGCAATATCGTCCCGATCCTGGTCGAAGGCCTGAAGCGGCTTGAGTACCGCGGCTACGACTCCTGCGGCGTGGCCGTGCACCAGGGCGGCGAACTGCGCCGCGCGCGCAGCACGGCACGGGTGTCCGAGCTGCAAGCGCAGGTCGACACCGACCACATCGATGCCGGCACCGGCATTGCGCACACCCGCTGGGCAACCCACGGCGTGCCGGCGGTACACAACGCGCACCCGCATTTTTCGAACGGACCGAATGCCGCCACCGATGCCCACGGCCTGATCGCGCTGGTGCACAACGGCATCATCGAAAACCACGACGAGCTGCGCGCCGAACTCAAGGGCCGCGGTTATGCCTTCACCAGCCAGACCGATACCGAGGTCATCGCGCACCTCGTGCATGCCTGTTACGAAGGCGACCTGTTCGAGGCCGTGCAGCGCGCCACCGGGCGCCTGCGTGGTGCCTACGCAATCGCCGTCTTCTGCCGCGACGAGCCGCACCGCGTTGTCGGCGCGCGTGAAGGATCACCGCTGATTCTGGGCGTTGGGGTGGGCGAGCGGGCCGGCGAAAATTTTCTGGCGTCGGACGCGATGGCGCTGGCCGGTGTCACCAACCAGATCGTCTATCTCGAAGACGGTGTTGGGGCCGCCTTGCCGCTTGGCAAGACCTGGATCAGCGCGCGCCTGGCCTCCGGCCGCTACACGGCCGTCGAGCGCCCGGTGCGTACCGTCAACGCCCACACCGGCGCGGCAGAACTCGGCCCCTACCGGCACTACATGCAGAAGGAAATCTTCGAGCAGCCGCGGGCCATCGCCGATACGCTGGACGCCGTCGAAGGCATCTCGCCAGAGCTGTTTGGCGATGGCGCCTACAAGGTCTTCAAGGATATCGACCGGGTGCTGATCCTGGCCTGCGGCACCAGCTACTACAGCGGCTGCACGGCCAAATATTGGCTCGAGTCGATTGCCGCGATACCCACCGCGGTCGAGATTGCCAGCGAATACCGCTACCGCGACAGCGTGCCCGACCCGCGCACGCTGGTCGTCACGATCACACAAAGTGGCGAGACCGCCGACACGCTGGCGGCGCTGAAACACGCTCGGTCGCTGGGCATGGAGCAGACGCTGACGATCTGCAACGTGAGCACCAGCGCGATGGTGCGCGAATGCAAGTTTGCGTACATCACACGCGCCGGCGTTGAAGTTGGCGTGGCCAGCACCAAGGCTTTCACGACCCAGCTCGTCGGCCTGTACCTGCTGACGCTGGCGTTGGCGCAGGTGCGCGGCAGGCTCGACGACGCGCAAGAGGCCCAGGCGCTCAAAGAGCTGCGCCATCTGCCGGTGGCGGTGCAGGCGGTGTTGGCACTCGAGCCGCAAATCATTGCCTGGAGCGAAGACTTCGCGAAGAAGGAAAACGCACTTTTCCTCGGCCGCGGGCTGCACTACCCGGTGGCGCTGGAAGGCGCGCTCAAGCTCAAGGAGATCAGCTACATCCACGCCGAGGCCTACCCGGCGGGCGAGCTCAAACATGGCCCGCTGGCGCTGGTGACGAGCGCGATGCCGGTGGTCACGGTGGCGCCCAACGACGCGCTGCTTGAAAAGCTCAAGAGCAATTTGCAGGAAGTGCGCGCCCGCGGCGGCGAGCTCTACGTCTTTGCCGACGCCGGCACGCAGATCGAAAGCGACGCCGG
>JANOKR010000613.1:0-16630 GCA_031419315.1 Betaproteobacteria bacterium | reverse complement strand
GCCACACGCATCCTCGCCCGCGCTTGGCTGGGCGTGATCTGGCGCGCCTGGACCGACCACAAACCCTATGACCCTGCGCTTCACAACGCAGCCCTGAAGCTCGCTACTGGCGGGGGAGGTTGACACCGGATGTCTCATGGCAGCACATCACTGACATCGATGCCGTCGCGTTCGGCTTCGCGTTTGAGCACACGCGCGAGTTGTTCGACGAGCTGTTCGTCGTCGGGCGCGGCGGCTTGTTGCACTGGCGACATCGTGGTTTCATCCGGCCGAGCGGGCGCGCCGGCGGGCAGGCGCAAGCTGGCGGCGTTGGTCACCGCGGCGCGTGCGGCGCGTGCGGCAAGGCCGCGCAGGCCTTGCACCCCTTGCACCCCTTGCACCCCTGGCACTCCTTGAAGCTCATTTGATCCGTTAGCTTGTTGCCCCGGTGCTGGCCAGATCGATGGCATGGCGCGGCCCACCACCGAACCCAGCGCCTGGCCCAGCTGCCCAAACGGTGCACCGTCATGCGTTGCTTGCGGTGCCGGCACGCCAAGGCCGTCGCCCCAAGCCCCGATGCGCCTCGACAACGCGGACGCCACCGCGCCCGTGGTCGCGGCGACAGCACTCGGTCTGCGGTGCGAGCTCTGGCTGCCGGCGTCGCGGTCAGACCCGCCTGATGAGCTGCCCTGGATGCGCTCCAGCGCGGCCTGCAGCAAGGGCAGCACCGGCTGCACCAGATGCGCCAATCCGGCATCCGGCGCAGCGGCATGGGCTGGTGATGAGGCGGTCGCTGCTGCGGCGTGGTACGCCAGCGCGCGCTGCGGCGCGGCACTGACGGCACCCCAGAAATCCGCTTCGGAATCCGCGTGTCGTTGCACCGGGGTAAACAAGGCGTCCAGCAGCCCGGCGCGGGTCGCGCGCTGCAGCCAAGAATCGGGCAGCGGGTCGCTCTTGCGCCGCGCATTCGTCGCCGGGCCGGCAACGCCAGCGATGGCCGTTGCCATCGCCGGCAGGTTGACGGCCGCGCGCGTGATGTTGCCCAGGCCTTGTCCAGGTGTTGGGGCTGCGGTCGGACCTTGCTCCCGTGATGGCGCCGGCAGGCGCCGCGGCGCCGCCCGCTGCGGGCCTGGCGACACCGCGCGAGGCAGCAGCGTGTCGGCCTGTTCAGCGGCATCGGTTGCCGGCCGCTGTTCGATCTGCGCCAGCAACGTTTGCAGTGCACCACGGTCGGCACCGGGCTCGGCCAGCGGCAATTGCAGCAGCCGCTGCCACGGGTCAGGCGCCTGCAAGCCGACCCGCCCGAGCGCGGCACCAAAAACTTCGAAGGTCGCGCGGGTCGCCTGCTCGCGCCGCACCAGTTGTGCCGGCGCGGCGGCGGCGTGTAGCAGCCGCTCGAGCATCGGATGCAGTGCGCGACTCATCGCGGTGCCGCTCCAGGCAGCATGCCGGCGGGGCGCTCGTCGCGGGCCAGCATCTCCAGGTACAACATGATCTGGCCGACGGTCAGCGCCGAGCAGTCGCCGGGCGTCCAGCCGAACTCGCGCGCCAGCACAAAACAGGCGCGGGTCAGCGGGGCCTTCACGGCCTTGTCGAGGTCTTCGTCGGCCAGCGTCAGGCCCGACAGCTTGTTCACCTTGTCGAGCAAAAACTGCAGCAGCCCGGCGGACAGGCCGGTCACCTGCTCGACGCTGAGCCTGGGCTCGACTAGCGACTGCTGCACCATCAGCACGCTGGCCAGCACACGCTCGTCCTTCGCTGCCAGCGCGACGCGCTGCACCGCGCCGGCGGTGAGCGGGCGCAGGACGACAAAGCCGGGGCTGTCTTCGCCGGCGGCACGCGCGAGCAATTCAGCCGGCAGATCGACGCGATGGGTCGCCTGCGCACCGGCGAGCAGGTCTTCAGCAGCAAGGGCGCGGGTCATTGCGGTTCACCTCGGGGCCGTCATCCGGCTTGGTCTTCGACCTTGACCCACAACGCGCGGAAGTTGACCTTCTCCATCGCGAAGTCGTCTTCGGGCAACTGGTAGAGCCATTCTTCGAGCTTCACGCCCATCACCGTGACGGTCGAGGCGACGCCGGGCAGCGACGGGTTTTCGAGCCGCACGCTCAAGTTGAAAGACGGGCTCGGGAAGCTGCCCGCCGGCCGGCTGTCGGCGGCGTCGCCAAGCATCAGCTTGAGCAAGGCGCCGTTGATGTAGGCGCGGTCGATCGAGCCGGAGACGTTGATATTGCCGTGGCGCAGCTCGGTGGCAAAACGCTGGCCGAGTTCGTGGAAGGGCTCGACATCGTTGGTCACGCGGATCGTGACGCCGGTGGCGCGACCGATCGGGGTCAGGCCGTAGGCCTCGTTGACGGCCGCCGCCTTGTCGCCTTCGACGCCGGATTCAACGGCCAGCGAGATGGTGCCGTCCGAGCCGCGATAAACAGTGCTGGGCATTTTGGTGCTCCTTGGATGAAACGTTGGGGCTGGTCACTCACTGCTGTCGATCACGACAGATTCATGATCACCTTGATGAAGTCGATCGAGAAGGTCGGCTGCAGGGTCATCGTGACGATCGCCTGGCCGTTGATCTCTTGCGCGCGCGTCGCCGAGACATCGAGCTCGTAGCCGACGAGCATTTCGTCGAGCACCATGCCCGAGAGGAAGCCGTCGAGCGTGGCCTTCAGCGCCGAGCGCACGCGTGAGTTGTTCAGGCGCCCGATATACGGGTTCGAGCCGAGCCGCACGCCGGCCTTGGCAAAGTCGACGATGCGCCGCACCGAGATTTGCTTGAACGCGCCGCTGTCGGTCGAGATGCCCTTCAGCGCCCGGATGCCAAAGCTCTTGGTCAGCAGCAACACCCGGTTGTTGAGCAGGTTTTTCTGCTCGGCGCGGGTGTAGTCGCGCGCCAGGTCGTCGGCCGCCAGGTCCTTGTTGGTCAGGCTGATGTGCGGCGCCAGCGTGGCCATGCGCCCGGCGACCAGCGCGGCGGCATACGAAGCCGGCAGCTTGACGCGTTTGTTCGGCTCGCCGACACGCGCCGCATCGTCGGCGGCGATGCCCGGCGCGACCAACACCAGGCGCGGGTTGCTGCCCTTGGAAACATCATCGGCGACGATGGTTGCCGGCACATCGCTCGACGCGCCCATCACGCCGATGCGTTCGCGGCCGTCGTTTTCAGTTTCTTCCAGGTGGGCGAGCATCGTCGCCGCTGCGGTCTTGGCGTCGAAGCCAGCGGCGACGACGATATTCACCGGCTGCGCTGACAACAAGGCCAGCCCCGCGGCAAGTTCGGTGCTCGTCGCGGCAACGCCGTTGGGCCCGCCCTGGTCGGCCAGCGCGGCCGCCGCAACGCTGACCACCGCGGTGGCGCCGGCATCGCCGGCCAGGCCCGAGGGCACGACCAGCCGGCTGGTGTCGCGCACCGCGTTGAAGAGTTCAGCCGCGGTGGCGCCGACAAAACTTTCCTTCAGGCGGCCGAAGGTCAGCGTCAAGGTCGCCGGCTGTGACGCGGTGGCCGCCGCAAACGCAGCAACGACGGCGTTGGCCCAGGTGCCGGGCGAAGACGCCGTCAGCGTGAAGAGCAGCGCATTCGCTGCCGCCTGCACCCGCCAGCTCATTGTTTTCATGTCGACGCCGGCGGCGAGGTTGGCCACGCGCACCGCATAGATCGTGCTGCCGCCGCCCTTGAAGACCTGCTCCAGCGTGCGCGTCAGCGTCAGCGCCGGCGCTTCTGCCGTCCCGGGGAAACGGTCGTAGACACCAAACACGTCTAACGCTTCACCGTAGCTACCGAGGATGACCGCTTCGTTCAGCGGCCCCCGGCTGGCAGTGCCGACGACTCCGATATTGCCGGTGCTGATGCCGCCGACCCCGATCAAACCTTCCGAGCGGACCTCGATATAGGTACCCGGCAGGATCATTTCACTGATGGCTTCGCTCATCGCTGTTCTCCTTTAGAACCGTTGAATCCTTGTTGGCTCAAGGGCGGCCAGGCCGCGGTGGGGGGATCGTTGCCGCCAGGCGGCGGCGCAGGGGCGGTCATGCTTCGACCTCGCTGAAGATGGTGGTCACGATTGCGCCGCTGGCCGGCTCGACCGAGGTCGCAGCGACGCGGGTCGTGATCGGGATGCGCCGAATCACGCCGCCCGACGAATCGGGCCGGTTGATCTCGTGTTCGTACTCGAAGCTGTAGGCCAGGCTGCGACCGCGCGCGCCGGCGAGCGCGGCGTTGGCTGCGCCGATGCTCGACACCTGGCCCAGCCGCACCTTGTGCAGGCCACGCGGCAGCGTTGCATCGGTAGCTTTGTCGGTATCGCTGTCAGGGTCGAGCGCGGCCATCACCGCGTCACTCAAAGCGAGCGTGTCGTTGGCATTTGCTGCACGCACATCGATGCGCAAGGCGCCGGCAATCGGCGTCATGCGGCGCTCCCATTGGCCGAGCACATAAGTCGCCTGCACGGTGCCGATGGCGGGCAGCGCAGCGCCAAAGAGCAAGGTGCCGCTCGACGCATCGGGCCGCACCTCAGCGGCAGCAGGCGCGGCATTGACCACGGTGCGCGGCGCACCGACGACGCTGACCACCAGATCAACCGACGACAACAAACCCGTCGTGCCATCGGCCTTGACCCAGCCGCCATGCGGCAGCACCAGCGTGCGGCGGTCGTCGCTGAGCAGACGAAAGCCCGGCTCTTCGGCCAGCACCGGGTTGGCCAGGTCGATACGCGCGGTCACCGGCAAGGCGCCGTTGCTGATCAGCGCAGCGCGTTCGCCGAGGCCTGCGCCGAGGTGGTGGACTTCTTCGAGCCAGAGAACAATGGCCGGCAACTCAGCCACCACCACCGGCTCGGCGACGCCGATGCGCGCTGGCGCCGGCAGCAGCACGCCGGCGCCGCTGAGGTAGGCGGTCAGGGCCTGGAAGAGCGCGGTTTCGGGAGTCATCGTGTCGGCTTCGATTCAGGCTTGCTTCACGTTCGGCTCGCGTTCGATCTATGCATACCGCAGCGCACGCAGCGCCGCGTTGTTCGAGCTCGCCAGCGTCAGGAAGAGCTGCCAGAACTCTGCCGGCGTATCGACGTTGGCCTGCACCGGCGCCGGGTCGCCGGCATCGCGCGACTTGATCAGCGCGATGAACGCCAGCGCGTTCTGGATGCCCGCCTCGGGCGCCGGTGCGGCGCTGAAGTCGAAACGCGCGAGCTTGGTGCCGCGCGCCGGTACGGTGACATTGATCGCGTCCACCGGCGCGATGGCCTGCCACTTGGCCTGGTCGAACGGCGGGCTGGCCTGGTTGGCGGCGGCGCTCACGGGCAGGTTCGGCACCGCCCAGAAGAGTTCGACATCGGCCGCGGTAGCCACGTCCTTGCGGTTGTGTACGCGCACGTAGATCACGTTGTTGCCACCGCCGCCGCGGACGCGGTCTGCCGCGCGGTCGTCGCCGAGGTCGGTGAAGGCCGCCACGGCATCGGCCGGCGCGGCGGCGACGACAATGATGTCTGGGCTGCGGCCGCCGTAGGCCACGCCGCCGAGCCGGCCGTCGTCGTCGAGGCCGTCACGGATGAACAGGTCGGGCACAAATCGCGCCGCCGCGGCAACGCGAAACGCGGCGCGGCGCTCATTGCGCACCAGCGCCGACATCAACACCGGCGGCGCCGCCGGCAGCAGGTCGGCGTCGGTGGTGCAGACCGCCAGCAGCGCGACAAAGCGGGCCTGCGCATCGGTGGTGGCGAGTGCCGCTGGCGGCACCCATTCGAATCGCGCCACCGCGGGCTGGTTGGGCCCGATGCGGGTCAATTGCACCGCCTTGCCGGCGCGCTGCCAGACCGCGGCGGGTGCAACCACGGCCGCGGCCGGCGCTGGCAGCGGGTCGGCGTTGAAATTGGCCCAGAAGTCGGCGTGCAGATTGGGCAGCGGCGGGTCGGCAGCGTTGGCGCCGGGTGCCGGGGCTTCGGCGAAAAACAGGTGCACCGTGGCCTGCGGCACCGCCTGCCAGCCGCTGCTGTGGACCTGCACGTAGATCACATTGCGCATGCCGGGTTGAACCGGCTGGGTGCGCAGGTCTTCGTCGAACTCGACGCCGTCCATGACGTCTTCGAAAAACTGGTACGGCGCGGTGTCGATACGGATGTCGACGCCGTGGTGGTCGTCAAAGAGTTGCGGGAAAGGCGCCGGCACGGTCGGCAGTCGCGGGTCACCACCGAGCCGCGGCTGGTCGCCGGCGCCGGGCGCAGCGTTCAGCGTTGCCGGGGTTGGGCGCGGATACCGCAGGCCGTCTTCGACCACCGTCTGTCGGATGTACAAGCGCTGCGGCGGCCCGCCAGCGGCAGGCCCGCCGGCCGGGTAGTTGCTGATGTCGGTGACGTACATGCCGCGCCCGTAGAGCGCGGCGATCAGGCGCTGGCGGTCGACGGCCTCGGGCGTGCCGGCGGCAGCCCCGGCCAGCCGCGGCAGACGCTGCAGCTTCAGGTCGTTGACCAGCGTCAGCGGCAGCGGGCCATTGCCGCCGCGGGCGTTGAAGGTCATCCACGACGGGTTGAAGGCGTTGACCGCGGCATTCGCCGGCGGCACGCGCCGACGCGGCAGGTTGCGGATCACGTAGACGCCCGCCAGCGTGCCGGCAAACAGCGTCTGGTCAGCGGCCGCGGCGGGCTGCGGGTCGAAAACCAGGCTGGTGATCGGCGACGGCGGCAGGCTCTGCAGCGCGGCGCCACCGACCGGCACGCCGACCGCCACCTGGCCGGTGATATCGGCCCAGTTGGTGCCGCGGTCCAGGGTCAGAAAGACCCGGCCCTGGAAGGGCGCATTCGGGCTGGCGGTGGCCACCGCGACATAACGCTCGTCACCCGGGTGGACGGCGATGCGGGTGATCAGGTTGCCGGCTGCCGCGGCGGGCAGCACGACGAGGTTCCACACCGCCGCCGTCGGGCCGACGTTGCTGCGCCGGGCGAGCTCGCCCTGGCTGGTGCCGACCCACCAGTCGGTGGCGTCGGCAGCAGCGTTGCCGTAGGCGATGGCGCTGACATCGCGGCTGGTCACCGGCGCCGGCAAAAAGGTCGCCGCGGGCAGGCTGACATCGGCGAAGCCGGTGCCGAAGTCGCGACTGACAAAGAGCCGTGCCGGCAACGCCGCTGCGGGCGACGCCGCCGAACCGCGCCCGACGAGCAGATGCCTGGGTGTCGTGCGGTGCTGCTCGACGATCGGGATGAACAGCGGTGCGGAA
Organism: Betaproteobacteria bacterium; assembly: GCA_031419315.1. Taxonomy (GTDB): domain Bacteria; phylum Pseudomonadota; class Gammaproteobacteria; order Burkholderiales; family Burkholderiaceae_C; genus Rubrivivax. The sequence goes on along the minus strand of JANOKR010000613.1, from coordinate 9,453 downwards.
GTATTCAGCGGCCCGACTGCGGGCAGATTGAGCTGCACCGCAAAGTGATCGTTAGGCGTATCGAGGTCGGCATTCACCGGCCGCCGCTGCACCAGCGGGTAGCGCCCCAGGACGGGCGACAACGTGGTCGGGGCGACCACCGTGCTGCGGATCACCAGCGACTGGTTCGGCGCGATGAAGGTGCGCGGGTCGTTGAAGTCAAACGCCACCTGGCCGCCGTCGGCGTCACCGATCGGGAACCAGGTTTCGCCGCCAAACGACGCGAAGCTGGCGTTGTCCTGCAGGCCGCCGCCGATGATGAAGGGATAGGCCGGATTCGGATGCACCGCGATATCGTTGAACTGCGCCGCCTGGATGCCGTGGCTGCGCTTGCGCCAGGTCGCCGCGCTGAGCGGGTTGGCCTGCACGATGTCGGGCGCCATCGCGATGCCGCCGTCGTTGCCGACCCAGAGCCGGCGCGGGTCGGCACCATCAAACATGATCGCGTGTTGGTCGCCGTGCTGCGAGCGGTCGCCGGCACCGAAGTTCTGCCATTCCAGGATGCGCACCCAGGTCGCGCCAAAGTCGCGGCTGATGATCAAGTTCAGGCCGCCGGCAACCACGATCGCGGGGTTGTCAGGATGCACGCCGATTTCCATATGCGACCACGGCTGGCCGCCATTGGGCTGCGCCACCGGCACCACTGGCGGCAGTACCGGCAGGTCGCCGATCAGGTTGCGCGGCGAGGTCGGCAGCGCGGGCGCTGGGCCGGGTGTCCAGGTATTGCCGCCGTCTGCGGAATGAAAGACGTTGAGCACCGCACGCTGGTCCGGGCCAAACGCCGGCAGGCCGTTTTCGAATACCGCGTAGAGATGGTTAAGGAACGACTTGCAAGCCGCGATGCGGATGCGGTCGTGGGTCTGCAGTGCCGGCGTGCTGACGGCCGGCAGTCCATTGGCCAGCGGCGCCGGCTCCCAGACCACATCACCGGCTGCGGCACGGGTGTACAGGCCGCGAAAGATGCCCACCGCGGCCACCGCCGCATAGAGCAGATAGGTGCGCGGCTGCGCCGGATTCGGGTTCTCGACGAGCACGATATCGGTCACCGCGGCGCCAACTGGCGCGCCCTGCAATACGGCGGCCACCGGCGCCGGGTTCGGCACCGGCTCGCGATGAAAAGTGCCTGCCGGCTCGCGCCGCCACAGGCCGCTGTCACTGGCGATCCAGAGCCGCCCCGACACGTTGGGGTCAGCGACGATTCGCGAATAACGATCGGCTTCGCCGAAGGCAGGCACGCTGCCCGCCGCGACGGTGACCGAATGCGAGCCCGCTTCTTGAACAAAAGCCAGCGGCAAGACCGCCTGATTGCAGCGGTAGAAGCCCGATCCGGTGGCCGCGCCGCCAAAGGCCTGGATGACACCCGGCGCGGCGAATGCGATGGTGAACGTGGTCGGCTCACCGGTCCCGACGTAAAGGATGTTCGGATCGATGGCGTCGATGGCCAACGCGCCAACCGGGAAGGCGTCCTCGGGTTGGCCGATAGGCGCCCAGGTGTCGCCGCCGTCACTGGTCTTGAAGACCCCGCCGTGGGCGCTGCCGGCGTAGATGACCAGCGGGTTGCGCGGGTCCTGCACCAGGGCCCGGATGCGGCCGCCGATATTGCGCCCCCCAATCGGCTGCCAGGGTGTCTGCGCCGGGTCTGCGGGGTCGAGCTGCGAGCGCAATACCGAGCGCAGGATCGCGCTCGTGTAGAACGCATCGGACACGCCCAGGCGCGCCAAAAACGCGCCGGTGCGGCCGCGGACATCGTCGCCAATCAGGGTGTCGTCGGCCATGTGGTGCTCGGGGCTTCAGGCCGGCGTCGGCAGGTTGAGCAGGTAGGCCACGGCTTGCGAGAGCTTCAGGTTGCTCTGCCCGCCAGGGGTAAAAACATCGCCGGCATGGCTGTCGTTGCCGGGCCGGTGCGCCATGTCGAGCCAGCCCGCAAACAGCGTCGTCCAGCCGAGCTGGTTGGCCAGCGGCTCGCCAGCGGCGGACAGGGTGCGCAGCGCCGCGGGCAGCGCCGGCTGCATGGCATCGGCGCGGTCGGCGTTGCCATGTTTTTCACTCACCGCGCCGCCGCCGACGAGCATGCGCCACTCAGCCACACGGCGGTGGTCAAGGTTCCAATTGCGAAAGACCTGCTGCGCCTGGATGACCGCGGCGTGCCGCTGGTCGGCATCACCGATGGCCACCGCTGCTTGCTCTGCCGGCAGCAGCATGTGCGAGGCGGTGCCCAGGCACAGCAGTGTGGCCAGGTCGGCGGCACGGTCGAGCAGCGAGCTGCCGGCAAACAGCGGCGTCGGGTCGGCCGCAGCGAAGTTGATGCCCTGCTCGGACAACCGGCCCGGGCGCACGAAGCCGGCCCAGGGCAGCGCCGCGGTCGAATCCGGGAAAACCACGCTGAACGGTGCGTCGACATTGATCAGCGTCGGCGAGACCACCGCGGTGACGACGCGGGTCTCGGCCGGGCCACCGCCGGGCGGCGTGGCGACGATGGTGTCGCCGGCTTTGAGGGTGACATCGAAGGCCGCGGCGGCGGTGCCGACGATCTGGCGAAAGACGGTGCGGCTGTTGGCAATCTGACCCAGCGACACGAAGTCGGCCTCGCGGTCGCGTGCGCGGCGGCGGTAGGTGCTGGCGGCGGCAAAAGCGCCGAAGGCGAGGTTCACCGTCAGGTGCTGGTCGTCGCGCACCGAAGTCACCACCCGCGCCTGCTCGTTGGGCGCCAGGCCGGTGGTCTCGATGACATCGCCGGGGACAAAGAAGTCGCCGAACCGCGTCGCGGCGTCGCCGACGACATCGGCCGAGCCAGCGGCGACGGCCAGCGTGATATTGCCGGCGCCGACGACCGCCGCGGCGGCTGCGCTGTCGGCCGGCAACAGCGCGCCGCCAGCGCCGAAGTGCACCGCCGCCGCGCGCCTTGGCGCCAGGTGCAGCACGTAGGGCAACTGGTCGGCAACCGGCACCGACTTGAACTTCGGTCGCTCGGCAGCTTGCGCTTCGATCGTGGTCTGATCGTCGCCATGGTCGGCAAAAACCTGGCCGGTGCCGAGCTGTCCATCGAGCGGCTCATCGACGACAAAGCGCTCGAATTTGAGTTCGCCGCTGAAGTTGCCGGCGTTGTCCTTGACCGACTTCTTGAGCAGCTCGCCGAACTCGATCGCGCTCATCGGCGCGATCGGCGCGAGCACGGCCTGCGTGGTGCCCGAGCCGTCGGCGGCAAAGGCAAAGACGAGCGCATCGCGGTCGCTGCGCACGAACAATCGGCCGGCGCCCGTCCACCAGAGTTTGAGCAAGGGCTGGCGCTCGGTCGGGTACAGGCGCTGCGCCAAGGTCGCCACGGGTGTGGGCGGCGAGGTGGGCAACGGGCCTTGCCCCAACGTGGTGTCGTCGAAGAGGCGCAGGAAATGTCGGCGCCCGCCGGCAAAGTCGTTGCGGGTGACCCCCGGCGTGCTGTTGTCCAGAATGGTGAGCAGCCCGGCGGCAATCAGCCAGAGCACGACCACAATGACCAGCCACAACACCGCGTAGCCCCAGAACTCGCCGCTGTCAGCGCCGTCTTCGACGGCGTCTTCGACACCGAAGTGCAAAAAACCGACGAAGCAGATCACGAAGACGATCGCGATCACGAGCAGGCTGATCGAGCTCATCGCGACCTGCCAATGGCGCTTGTCCTGGCCGCCCCGCCCGAGCACATAAGCGATGTGCGCGATGCAAAGCCCGAGCGGGACGAAGAAGAAAAAGATCCACCGCGCCCAGGCCGGAACGTCGCTGCCGAGGGTGGCAAAAAAGGCCACCGCCAGCACCAGGCCGATGATCGCGTTGATGAGGCCGAAGATCGTTTCCTTGCCCGCACCGAGATAGCTGCCGGCCATCAGCCAGATCATCATGATCAGCGGCGTCAGCGCATTCGCTGCGAGCGGGAAGGTCATGACCTCGAAGAGCGCGCGTTCGCCATCCCGCTGCTCGTTTTGTGGCTTGCCGTCGAAGAAGGCATCGTCGCCGTCACGCCGCAAGTGGCGGCCCTGCGGCAGCAGCGCCGAGAACGGGAACATCAGCAACGGCGGGATGAACATGAACAGGATCGCCACCAGCCAGTCGCCATAGGTCCAGGCATAACCCCGTTCGGTGAGCAGCCGGTAGGTGCCGTAACCGTCGCGCAGCAGGTCGACAGACAACGCCGGCGGCTGGTCGCGCGCAAGCTGGTCGTTGAAGGCCTTGGCGCCCGCCACCCGCGCGCCGGGCCCGTAGGTCACGGTGGCCGCGGCGCTGTAGGCGTCGAAGAAGATCGACGGCACCTGGTCGGGGTTGGGCAACCAGCCGCTCCAGTCACCACCCCGCGGGTTGTCGCGCCGGTAGACCTGCCGCGACACCGCTTCTTCGAGCGCACCGCGCACCGCCTGCACGCTGAGCTTGACCCGCGGCGGTGCCGCGGCGCTGCTGCCGGGCTCGAACTCGACGGCATCGACATAAGGCGCCGAGACCACCGCGCCGGCGATGTAGCAGGCGTGGCCAAGCGCATAGGCGCGCATGTGCTCAAGCAGCGCCAGGCGCTTGGCCTTGTCGGCCTCGGCCTGGACCAGCGGCAGCACATACGCGCAGAACTTGAGCAAAAAGTCGGTCGAGCGCGCCAGCACCTGCGAGCGGCCGGGGTCGGGGTTGCCGCTGCGCAGGGTGTCGTAGAGCCAGGCCTGGCCGGGCGCGAAATGCGCCGCAAATCGGGTCAGCTCGGGGCCGACCGAGCCCATCACCGCAAACTGCGAGATGCCTTGCGCGAGCCAGGGCGTGAACGTGTTGGCGTCGAAACTCGTGGTCGGTGCGGGTGGATGGTTGAGTGCCCTCAGCGCCGTGCGCGCCAGGAACAACACCTGGCGTTCGATCTCGTTGACCGGCGCGCCGGGCGTCAGCAGCTTGGCGCGCAGCAGTTTTTCAACCCGCTCCAGCCGTTTGCGTGCCAGCAGCAGCACCGAGGAGTAGGTGATCAGGCCGGCCATGATTTTTTTGCCTGTGCTTCAGACCGTGACTTCAACCGACACCGAGCTGCCGCCGCCGCCCGAGGGCAGCGCGTCCTGCAGGCGCTCGAAAGCGGTCACGGTGTTGTCCAGGCCGGCGTCGACGTCATGCGCGATGGCGTCGAGCAGGTCGAGCACCGGCGTCATCAGTGCCTGCACATTGAGCATGTCCAGCGCATCGACGATCTCGCGGTAGATGAGCACCGGGTCGGCGAGCAGTTGTTGCGCCGAAAGCTTGGCCAGCACGCGCGTGACGGTGTCGCGCAGCGCATCGAGCACCGTGAGCAAGGCTTGCAGCGGGTTGAACGCGGCGACCTCGGCCTTGAGTGCATTCACGCTGCCGATCGGGCCGGCGAGCAGGGTCGCGGGCGACAGCGCCTGGACCTCGGCCACCGCGCCTTGGAACACCTCGTCCACCGCCGCTTGCAGCGGCGCCAGATCCACCGCGGCAATCAGCGTTTGCAGCCGCGTGATGCCGGTTTTCAGCGGCAGGATCACAGCGTCGATCAGCGCCAGCACGCGCTGGCGCAGCGCGACGAAGATCGGCGCACTCATCGCGGCCAGCCGCGCCGGCGGTGCGACTTCGAACACTGCGCGCAGCATGCGCGGCACACCGGCATCCACCGCAGGCACGCCGGCAGCCTGCAAAAAAGCGCGCAGGCTGTCGAGCAAGGTATTCACCGGCTCGAAAGTGCGGTGCAACTGAGCGATGACGTTGTCGACTTCCGACAGGCCGGTGCGCCGCAGCGTCTCACCCAGCGGCAGCGCTTCGGCGAGCACCGCGAGATACCGATCGCGATTGGCGGCGAGCTGGCCAAAGGGCCCCTGCACATCAAAACGCAGAGACAGCGAAAGCAGCGCGGCGCGGTGGCGTGAGTCCGCAGCCAAGCCGGCTTGCAGGCTCGCCAGCGCGGTGCGCATCGGCCCGGTGCGGGCGAGCAGCTCGCCGGCCAGCGCCGCCATGTCGATACCCGCCACCGCGGCGTGGGTGCGCGCCACGGCATCGGCAATCGCCGCACTGCGGGCGGTCAGCGCAAGCCCGCCGCTGCGCTGGTCAATCCAGCCCTGCACGACCGGAAACGCCGCCGGGTGGATGCGCGCCAGCGAGCCGCGATGCAGCGCCGCGACGATGCTGCCGATCCACTGCGCATTGACATCCGGCAGCGTGGCAGTCAGGTCGCGCGCCTGGCTCAGCAGATCGGCGAGCTGGGTTTCCAGCTGCGCCGGGTCGATCATGTCGAGCACCTGCGCCGCGCGCTCGTGCACCACATCCAGCGCCGGTGACCATTGATCGAGCTTCAGGGTGTCGACGAGTTTGTGGCGCGCTGCGGTGACCCGTGCTTGCAGCGGCTGGATCAACTGTGCCGGCGAATAGGCCTGCATCGCAGCGATGGCGTCGTTGAAAACCGCTTGCAGCGGCGCCAGCTGCGCGGCGAGGTCGAAGCCGGCGATCGTGGCCTTGACCTCGTCGATCACATCCTGCACCGGTTGCAACGCGATCGCCGGCGCGATAGCGCCGATCTGCGCTGCCAGCTCGCCGAGTTTCTGGTCGAGCTGCACCAGGTACTGCTCGGGGTCGTGCTCGCGCAATGCCGCGATCAGCGCATCGAACTTGACCTGGATCTGCGCGATCGCGGCGTCGAGGTCTTCGCGCGGCGTGAAGCGGCCGTCGGGCCCGATGCCGATCATCGCTTCGACCTGGGTTTCGAAGGCCCCCAGGTCGACGGCCCTGATCGGCGCGACTGCAGCGTCGACATCGGCTTTCATCGATTCCGGCAGCAGGCCGAAGGGCACCGCCTCGACGACCCCGGTGGCGGCGTCGATGGCTTCGACCGCAGTGTCGAAATAGGGCTTCAACTGCGCTTGCGCAACGGCCTGCGTGAACTCGCCGATGCGGTCGGCCAGGGTGCCAGCCACGGCGTCGAGGTGCAGGCTTTCGACAAAAGCGCGCGCGTCGGCAAACAGCGCCTGCACCTGGGCCTTGAAATCGTCGACCAGGCCTTCGACTTCGCCGAGCGCGCTGACCGCGGTTTCGGCCGCGGTCTGTAGCGCCGCAGCGACATCGGCAACGAGGGCGGTGACGAGTTCGAGCGCCTGTGTGATCGGCGCCATCAAGGTCGTGATCGCATCGACCAACGTCGCCACCGGCAGGTCGACGATGACCCGCTTGACGGCATCCAGCGCAGCGCGGATCGAGACCATCGCTTGTTCGATGACCTGCGTCAGGTCGGCCAGCGGCGCGGTGACGGTGTTGATGCCGTCTTGCAGCGGGCCAACCAGGTCAGCCGGATTCCAGTCGCCGATCTGGCCGGCGACCGTGCTGATCTGGGTTTCGGCCTGCGTCAGCAGCGTATCCAGCCCCTGCGCCGGGGCGCTTGCGAAGTCAAACGCCATGAAACTGCCAAGGCCGCCGAGCGCGCCACGCAGTTGGCGCTCGAGCGGGCTCAGGTCGATGCCACGCAGCAGCGCGGCGGCGCTGACCACCTCCTGCTGCACCTGCGCCACATTCAGGTACGCCAGCGTCGCTTCGCCCAGGCCCATGCCGGCGGAAATTTCCTGCTGCAAGCGCGCCAGGCCGTCAGCGCCGCTGGTCAAGGCGCGGACCAGCGCGTCCAGCGCGGCGTCGTCGGTGGCGCTGGTGGCGGCGATGCGCAGCGCGAGTGCGGGGTCGAGCAAGGCCATCAACTGGTCAACCCCACGGCGCACCGCGGGGGCGTCGAGCCGCTGCGCCATGACGCCGGTGAGGCGCTGCGATTCCGACAGCACCGACTCCAGCATCATCAAGCCGCCGACCGCGCGCACCAGCGAATCAACCGCCGGCAGCAGGGTGCTCATCTCGCGCACCGCCGGCGGCGCGGAGACGCCCGCCACGCCAAGCACCGATTGCAGCAGCGTGCCGATGATGCCGGCCTGCGTCGAGTTGGCCAGCAGTTGAGACAGGCGCATCAGCACCGCGAAGGTGCCACCCTCGCGCGAGCCTTCGAGCTCCGCGCTGAGCTGGTTGATCAGGGCCTCGATATCGGCGCGAAGGTCGCCGCTGGTGGCCTGCTCGACCAGGCCCAGCGCGCCGCTGATGCCGCCCAGCAGATCGGCCTGCGGCGCGATCGCGCCCAAGCCCGCACCGGCCTGTTCAACGAGGCGTCCGATCACCGGGCCGAGGCTGCCGGCATCGAAGCCGGCCGCGGTGTCGGTGATCGACGAGGTGGCATCGCCCGTGGCCGGCACCGCGATGACGCCCAGCGCGGACGCGCTGCCGGTGAGCTGCGTCAGCAGCACGCCGACCAGCGTGCTGGCATCGATGCGCACGGTGATGTCGGCGGACAGCGGCATCGTGGCTACCCGAGCAGGTCGTTCAACGGGCCGAGCACATCGGCCGCGCCGGCCAGGGTGTCTTTGAGCGCTCGGGCGGCAGGCTCCACTGGCGCCAGCAGGTCGCCGATCTGCGGCACGTCACCGAGCATGCCGGCGAGATCGAGCAGGTCCAGCCCGAGATCGACATCAAGGTCGAGCAGGCCGTCGACATCGAGCCCGAAGTCGTCGCCAAGACCCGATGGCGCCGGTGGCTCGGGCGGCTCGGTGTACTCGCGCAGCACCATGCGGTAACGAAATTCCTCCGGCCGCGCCGCGCCTTCTTCGAGTACGAAGGAGGTGATCAGGACCTGCTCAAGCTCAGACTCGTTGACGATATCGGCGACAAAGTCGACCGGCTCGCCGGCCAGGAACTGACCGCGCAGCTCTTTCAGAAAATCGTCACGCGCCTGGTCGCCCGAGAGGCTGCCAAAAAGCTCGACCTCCAGCGCGTCGCGGCCAAGATCCTGGTGCAGGTCGCCCGACAAACCCGGCACCGGGATCACCGCCAGGCGCCGCGATTCGCGGCTCGCGATGCCTTCGATATGAGGCACCTCCCAGCGGCCGATCATCGGGCGCACGAGCATGTTGCGATCTCAAATCTGGCGGCCCGAAGCAGGTGCTGTCGGAGTTTTGATGAACAGGGTTTTTAAACCCTGCAAGAGCGCGTCGAGCACGAACCAGGTGGCCAAAAAGGCCGCCGTTTCGAGCGAGAAGCTGTGGAACTTGTAAAACATCTCTGCGATCAACCAGGCCAGCGCGATGGCCGGCAATTGCTCGCTGAACAGGCGGCGCAGCGGGAGGGTGCGAAGCAGTGTGAACATCGTGTCGACTTGATCTGCGCATGTCTGTCGGCGGGTTGTGCCCCGCGGGGTGGCGACTGTGGCAGCAGACGCAGTCGCGTCAAACCCCTAGGACGTTGGGTCGCGGCGCTCCCGGCACCGCCGCGTACAGTGCGGCCCATGCTCGCTTACCGACACGCCTTTCACGCCGGCAACCATGGCGATGTGCTCAAGCACCTGACGCTGATGCTGGTGCTGCGCCACATGGCGCTCAAGGACAAGGGCTTTCG
>JANOKR010000612.1:0-8396 GCA_031419315.1 Betaproteobacteria bacterium | reverse complement strand
CCTGGGAGCTGCCGGCGCTGGATCGCGTCATCAACTACCAGCCCAAACAGCCGCTGCAGGTGTTTACCGCCGACGGCGTCGAGATCGCGCAGTTTGGTGCCGAGCGGCGGCAGTTTGTGCCGATCGCGCAGATCCCGAAGCTGGTGCAGGACGCGGTGATCGCGATCGAGGACAGCCGCTTTCGCGAGCACAGCGGCATCGACCCGCGGGGCATGGCGCGTGCTCTGCTGGCGATGTTGACCGGCGGCATGCGCCAGGGTGCGTCGACGATCACACAGCAGGTCGCGCGGACGTTTTTCCTGAGCCGCGAGCTCAGCGCCGAGCGCAAGACCAAGGAGATCATTCTGGCGCTGAAGATCGAGCAGGCGCTGAGCAAGGCCCGCATTCTCGAGCTCTACATGTACGAGTTCTTTCTCGGCCAGCGGGCTTATGGTTTTGCCGCTGCGGCGCAGGTTTATTTTGGCAAGCCGATGGCCAGACTCTCGATTGCCGAAGCGGCGATGCTCGCCGGGTTGCCGCAGAACCCGCACTACGCCAACCCGGTCAGCAATTTCGATCGCGCGACGCAGCGCCAGCGCCTGGTGCTCGAGCGCATGCGTGTGACTGGCGTCATCAACGACCGCCAGCATGCCGCGGCGCGCGCTGAAAAGCTGGTCATCCGCTCAGCCTTGCAGGCTTCGGTGCATGCCGGCCATGTCGCCGAGATGGCGCGGTTGGCGGTGGTCGAACGGTTCGGTGCCGACGCCTATTCGACCGGCATCAAGGTCCACACTTCGTTGCGATCGACCGACCAGCAAGCGGCGTGGGGCGCGCTGCGTAAGGGCGTGCTCGACTTCGACCGCAAGGGCGCCTGGCGCGGGCCTGAAGGACTCGAGAAGCTGCCCGCCGATGCCGACGCGCCGGCGCTGGAGCAGGCCGCGGCCAAGGCGCTGAAAGACCATCGCGACGACGAACAACTTCGCGTGGCGATCGTGTTGCAGGTGCTGCCCAAAGTGCTGCCCAAAGAGCTGCGTGTGCAACTCGCGTCTGGCGAGCGTGTCGTGCTCAGCGGTGATGCGCTGGCCTGGGCGGCGCCGGGCCTGGCGGCCAGGGCGCCGGCAGCGCTGCGCATCCAGCGCGGCTCGGTACTGAGATTGCGGCAGTTGCCCGGCGCCGGCCCTCAGGCTCGTTGGGCGATCGCCCAGTGGCCGCAGGCGCAGGCCGCTTTTGTCGCGCTCGACCCGCAGACCGGCCGCGTGCGCGCGCTGGTCGGTGGATTTGATTTCGGACGCCAGCCCTTCAACCATGTGACTCAAGGCTGGCGCCAGCCGGGGTCGAGCTTCAAGCCGTTTTTGTATTCGGCAGCACTCGAGCGCGGCGTGATGCCGGCGACGCTGATCGACGATGCGCCGTTCACCGCGGCCAACGGCTGGTCGCCGCAAAACAGCGATGGCCGCTTCGACGGGCCGTTGAGCTTGCGCGAGGCGCTGGTGCGATCGAAAAATCTGGTCAGCGTGCGCCTGCTGCAAACCGTCGGCATCGGCCCGGCGCGCGAATGGGCAGCACGCTTCGGGCTCGAAGCCACGCGCCATCCCGACAACCTGACCTTCGCGCTCGGTGCCGGCAGCACGTCGCCGATGCAGCTGGCGCAGGCTTACGCCGTGCTCGCCAATGGCGGCTGGCGGGTCAGCCCGGTGCTTGTCGAGCGCATCACCGATGCCAACGGCAAAGTGCTGTTTGAAGCGCCGCCACCCGCGGTCTTGAGCGAAGAAGCGCGCGCTGTGCCGGCGCGCAACGTCTTCGTCATCAACAGCCTGCTGCGTGATGTCGCCCGGGTCGGCACCGCCGCCCGCGCGCAGCGCGAGCTCAAGCGGGGTGATGTCTTCGGCAAGACCGGCACCACGAATGATGCTGTCGACGCCTGGTTCGCCGGTTTTCACGCCAGCGTCGTTGCGGTGGCCTGGATGGGTTACGACGAACCACGCAGCCTGGGCGAGCGTGAATCCGGCGGCGGGTTGGCATTGCCGATCTGGATCAGCTTTATGGCGCGTGCCCTCGAACGCTTGCCCGAGCAGGCGCCGGCGCTACCGCCGCCGGGCCTGCTGCGTGCGGCCGACGACTGGCTCTACACCGAGTGGAGCGAAGGCGGCTGGATCACGCAGATCGCCGCGGATGCAGCACTCACGACAGCGCCGCTGCCGGCAGCGGTCGCCACCAGCGAAGGCGCGGCGGCGGTTGCCCCTGCCGGCTCAGCACCGCGATGACCGAAGCCGCCATGACCCGCGCTGCCGAACCGCCGACGCTGACCCTCGCCGATTTTGATTTCAGTCTGCCACCAGAGCTGATCGCGCAACAGCCGAGCGCCGAACGCAGCGCATCGCGCTTGCTCGATGGCCGTAGCGCTGGCGGTAGCGCTGACAGTGAAGCGGCGCCGGTCGACCGCATCTTCCGCGACCTGCCGGGGCTGCTGGATGCTGGCGACCTGCTCGTCTTCAACGACACCCGCGTCATCAAGGCGCGGCTGTTCGGCCGAAAAGAGGCCAGCGGCGGCGCGGTCGAGATCCTGGTTGAACGCATCGTCGCGCCGAATGAGGTCTGGGCACATCTGCGCGCATCGAAGTCGCCACGCGCCGGCGGCAGGTTGCGCATCGCCGACGCCTTTGCGGCCGAAGTCCTCGGCCGCTGCGGGCCGCAGTTGTCGCTGTTCCACCTGCGTTTTGACGGCGACGCGCTGTTGTTGCTCGAAGCCCATGGCCATGTGCCGCTACCGCCGTACATCACACACGCCGATTCAGCGGATGACGCCGCGCGCTACCAGACCGTCTTTGCCGAGCGGCCGGGCGCGGTGGCGGCGCCGACGGCGTCCTTGCACTTCGACGCTGCGGTGCTCGCTGCCCTGCAATCGCGCGGCGTCGGCAGCGCGCGTGTCACGCTGCATGTCGGCGCCGGCACCTTCCAGCCGGTGCGCGTGGCCAATATCAACGAGCATGTGATGCACAGCGAATGGTTCGAGGTGACTGCCGATGCGGTCGCGGCGATCGCGCGCACCCGCGCCGCGGGCGGGCGCATCGTCGCCGCCGGCACGACGACGCTGCGCGCGCTGGAGTCGGCGGCGCGTAGCGGCGTGTTGACGCCGACGGTCGGTGACACCGATATCTTCATCACGCCGGGTTTTGAGTTCCGCGTTGTCGACCGGCTGCTGACCAACTTTCATTTGCCGCGCAGCACCTTGCTGATGCTCGTCAGTGCCTTTGCCGGCCACGCCAGGATGCAGGCGCTGTACCGGCATGCGATCGAGCAGCGCTACCGGTTTTTCAGCTATGGCGACGCGATGCTGCTCGACCGGAATTGAGCGCGACAATTGGCCGCCGCCACAGCTGTCCTTTACAGTGATGGATCGGGTAAGGTCATCCTTCAGGGCGCACGATGCTCACCAGACTTCGAGTTAAAGGGTTCAAAAACCTTCGGGATGTTGACCTTTCATTTGGGCCGTTTACCTGTGTCGCTGGACCCAACGGCGTCGGCAAGTCGAACTTGTTTGACGCAATCACGCTTCTGAGCGACTTGGCAAGCAAGCCCGTGCTCGAGGCGCTGCTCGCGGTTCGTGGGACCAACGGCCGGGTGGCAGAAATCGGCAGTCTCTTCAGCAGAACCGCAGCCAAGGGATCGCTGGCTATTGAACTTATCGCCGAAATGGTTGTGCCGCGCACTGCGCTCGACGACTACGAGCGAGAAACCCGTCCTACCGCAACGTTTGTTGAATACGCACTTGAGTTGCGATTCGACCCCGATCGACTTGGTGGCGTTGACAAGGACCCGGTCTATATCGAGCGCGAGGAGCTTCGCGCGAAGAGCTCCAGCGATGCGGCTCGATCGCTGCCTTTCAATCCGGGAAAAAAGTGGATATCCCGCTACGTGGCGGGACCCGGTGCGCGTACCGCTCCCTTCATCAGGACCGACGCTGCGGAGTCCGGCGCTGAGCCCATCATCAAGCTGCTCGGAGACAAATCCAGAGGACGGCCATTTGGCGTTCCCGCGAGGAAGGCTCCGCAGACGGTGCTCTCAGGGGTGAATGCTGCGTCTCATCCGACCGCACTCGCCGTCCGAAACGAAATGAAGTCGTGGCAATTGCTCCAACTGGAGCCTACAGCGCTGCGGCGCCCGGATGAGCTTCACGGCCTGTCGCAGGTCAGCGCTACGGGTGAACACTTGCCAGCCGCGCTGATGCGCATCGGCAGCCACGCTGAGGTAGCGAGGCGGCTGGCGGAACTCATCCCCGGTGTGGTCTCGGTGGATGTCGAATCAGACAAGGTGCGCCAGACCAGAACCCTTGTCGTCACACTCAAAGATCGTCATTTCTACTCTGCCAGTTCGCTCTCCGATGGCACGCTGAGGTTTCTTGCGCTGGCGGTGATGGCGAGCGACCCTGATGCTTCGGGGCTCATTTGTATGGAAGAGCCAGAAAACGGTATCCACCCACTCAGAATTCCTCACATGATGCGGCTCGTCAGGTCGCTGGCCGACGCTGACGACAGCGATGGCGAGCTTCCCGACCGGGAAGCGTTGCGGCAGGTGTTGATCAACACACATTCGCCACTCGTTGTGGCCCAGTTGCGCGATGACGAACTTCTCGTCGCCGAAACGCTGCGGCTGAACGGTTCTGAATTCATAAACTTCAAGCCTCTTGTTGGAACCTGGCGTGCGCCGAGTGGGCAGGTTCGCCAAGGCGACTTTGTCAGTCGCGGAGACTTGGAGGCCTACCTTGGTCACGCTGCGCCACCGCGTCCGCGACCGGATGGCAAGTCGCGTCGTGTGGTCGATCATTTCACGCCTGACCTCTTTGCCAAGGGTTAGCCGAGCGTGCACAACACACTGACCACAACTCTGGTTGCTGATGGACGGTCCGACAGGGCGCTGATTCCTCTCATCGCACTGCTTCTCGATGAGCACAGCAAGAGGCCGTATCGCGTTCATTTCGCGGAGAATTTGCTAGTTGCCAGTCTTCGCCTGGAAGATCGTGCGGCAGCGGCCGTGTTGAGTTTCCCGTGCGATTTGCTGTTTGTGCACCGCGATTCGGAGAGCCTCTCGTTTTCATCGCGTGCGGATGAAATTTCCCGGTCGTTGGCGCTTGTAGCCGGCCTGCCACCCTACGTTTGTGTCGTGCCGGTTCGGATGACCGAAGCCTGGCTCTTGGTTGATGAGGCCGCAATTCGAGCTGCTGTCGGAAATCCCCGGGGAACCACGCCGCTCGCATTGCCTTCACCGATCAAAGCGGAATCGATCGACGCCAAGCAAACGCTGTTCGAACTACTTGAAACTGCATCCGAACTCGGCGCTCAGCGTCGACGTCGCTTCGTGCCAGAACAGTTTAGGCATCGGGTAGCCGAGCTCCTCAGCGACGTTCAGCTGTTGCGGCGGCTACCGTCGTTTCGTCGATTCGAGGAGACGCTGGTTGACTGCCTTTCCCGCCTGTCTTGATGCTGAAATTTGAGTTGTTGACCACCGCCGGTCTCGCACGCCGCGGCCGCCTGACGCTGAACCACGGCGTTGTCGAGACGCCGGTGTTCATGCCGGTCGGCACCTACGGCACGGTCAAGGGCGTGATGCCGCGGTCGCTCGAAACCATGGGCGCGCAGATCATCCTGGCGAATACCTTTCACCTCTGGATGCGCCCCGGGCTGGATGTCGTCCAGGCTTTTGGAGGCCTGCACCGCTTCGAGGGTTGGCCGCGGCCGATGCTCACCGACAGTGGTGGCTTCCAGGTCTGGAGCCTCGGCGGCAATGATGGCAAGGGCCGCAGGATCAGCGAAGAAGGCGTCCACTTTTCATCGCCGGTGAATGGCGACAAGCTGTTCCTGACGCCAGAAGTGAGCGTGCAGATCCAGACCACGCTGAACGCCGACATCGTGATGCAGTTCGACGAATGCACACCTTACGAAACCCAGGGCCAGCGCACCACCGAGGCGCAGGCGCGCACGTCGATGGAGTTGAGCCTGCGCTGGGCGCAGCGCAGCCAGGCCGAGTTTGCGCGCCTGGCGAATCCGAATGCGCTGTTTGGCATCGTGCAAGGTGGCATGTTCGAGAGCCTGCGCGCCGAGTCGGTGGCGCGCCTGGCCGAGCTCGACCTGCCCGGCTATGCCGTCGGCGGTGTCAGCGTCGGCGAGCCCAAGGACGAGATGCTGCGCATCATGGCCCACTCGCCACAGCGGCTGCCGGCCCACAAGCCGCGTTATCTGATGGGGGTGGGCACGCCGGAAGACCTGGTCGACGGCGTTGCCGCGGGGGTCGACATGTTCGACTGCGTGATGCCCACCCGCAACGCCCGCAATGGCCGCCTGTTCACCCGCTTTGGTGACCTGAATATCCGCAACGCCCGCCACCGCGCCGACCAGGGCCCGGTCGATCCGAGCTGCCGCTGTGAATGCTGCAGCCAGTTCAGCCGCGCCTACCTGCATCACCTCGACCGCTGCGGTGAAATGTTAGGGCCGATGCTGACCAGCGTGCACAACCTGCACTACTACCTGAATCTGATGGCCGAGGTCCGGGCGGCGATCGAGGCCGGCGGCTTCGAGGCCTTTGTGCTGCAGTTCAAGGCCGACCGCGGCCGCGGTACTGGCGCCGCATAGGCGATGTCGTGCCGGCTGAGCCGGCTACCAGAACTGCCGTTACCAGAACTGCCAGTTGCCGGTCATCAAGACCCAGCCCGCGAGCATCGCGTTGGTCACCGCGTGGGCGATCACCGCGACCCATAGTTTGCCCGTGCGCCAGTACAGCAGCGCATAGACCAGGCCCGCCAGCACGGCAGCCAGCCACAGGTTGTGCGCGAGGGTGAAGACGAATGTCGACAGCACGATCGCGCGCAGGCCAACCGACGACGGCAGCACCGATTCGAAGACCGGCTGCTGGATCCAGCGCATCAGGAAAGAGCGCCAGAAAAGCTCTTCCATCACCGGCACCACGAGCGCTGCACCGGCAACACGAAAGGCTGCCAGCAGCCAGTCGATCTGACCATCGGGCCGCAGCGGCGTGAAGCTCGCGCTGGCGCTGCCCAGGGTCATCCACGGGGCATCAAGGTGGATCCACAAGCCAAAGACCAAGACCCCCGCGCCGATGGCGAGCAGGGTCTCGCGGATATCGGGCAGGGTCTGGCGCGCCAGCTCACCGTATTCGCGCCACAGCACCACCAGCACCGTGCCGACGATCAGCGTCTGCACGGCATACAGCCAGCGGGTGTCGAAGCCCCATGCGCCGTCTTCTGGCGCCGCGCCACGCAGCGCGAGCAGGGCCATGAAGAGCACAAAGGGCAGCACACGCATCGATGCCGCGCGGCTCAAGGGTGATCGCATCGCCAGGCTCCCTGAACGTCGTTGATTTTTGGTAGCGCAGTCGACATCAAGTATCGACGAAAGCGGGTGACCGATTTCACGACACGCGCCCGACACCGGCGCTGCACTGGTGCTGATTCGACGCCGTTTGCCACCTATTCACGGGGCGCCCCCGCGGCCACGGGGATGACGCCGCAGGGCCTGCGCCGGCACCATGCACGCATCGCAAAAAGCAGCCCGCTTCGAGCGTCGTTGGGACAAAAAAGTCATCATGAAAAGTACCGCCACCTTTGTTGCTACCGCGATCCTCGGCCTGTCGGGCGCGGCCCACGCGGTCACCGTCAACGGCAGCCAGTTCACAAATGGGCTGAGCAACCAAACCATCAGCGGCGTCAGCTTCAGCGCCATCGGTGGCAACTTCGAGAAAAAGGCCGCTGGCCCGGTGACCGGTGTCGGTATCAGCAGCACCACCAGCGGCGAGATCGATATCGACGGCGAGGCGATACGCGCTTCATTTGCGGCGCTCGGCGCACAGCATGTCAGCAGCTTCACGCTCGGCCTGCTCTACAACGGCCCCGAGTACAACGACGTGCTCGAAGTTGCCAAGGTCACCGTCAACGGCAACCAGAACTACTACCTGAAGGCCACCGCCACCGAAGACGTCGCCCAGTGGTTCAAGGGCAATACGCTGCTCGGCAACGTCAACTACACCTACGGCACCCAAGCCGGTGTCGGCGCGGTGGTCAAGGTCAACAACCCCTTCGGCAATCTCGCCGTGATGAGTGTCAAGTTCTCGGCCATTGCCGGGGTTGACCTCGACCGTTGCGGCCAATCCGGCCGCTCCGACTGCACCAACCAGAGTGACTACAACCTGGTGCAACTGGCGACCGCGCCGATCCCCGAACCGGGCACCTACGCGATGCTGCTCGCCGGCCTGATGGCGGTGGGTTTTGTCGTCCGTCGCCGCAGCGACATCAGCGGCTGATCTGGTTCGTTAGAGGCTGTCGCTCGGCGGCAGCCTTTGAAGATCTCTTCAGTCCGCGCGCACGACCACCGGCCCGTGAGTTGACAAGCCGCTGCGCAGCAGCCAGG
>JANOKR010000611.1:0-2781 GCA_031419315.1 Betaproteobacteria bacterium | reverse complement strand
TCGCCCAGTGGTTCAAGGGCAATACGCTGCTCGGCAACGTCAACTACACCTACGGCACCCAAGCCGGTGTCGGCGCGGTCGTCAAGGTCAACAACCCCTTCGGCAACCTCGCGGTCACGAGTGTCAAGTTTTCTGCGATTGCCGGTGTCGACCTCGACCGCTGCGGCAAATACGGCCGCTCCGACTGCACCAACCAGAGTGACTACAACCTGGTGCAACTGGCCACCGCGCCGATCCCCGAACCGGGCACCTACGCGATGCTGCTCGCCGGCCTGATGGCGGTGGGTTTTGTCGTCCGTCGCCGCAGCGACATCAGGGGCTGATCTGGTTCGTTAGAGGCTGTCGCTCGGCGGCAGCCTTTGAAGAGCTCTTTAGTCCGCGCGCACGACCACCGGCCCGTGAGTTGACAAGCCGCTGCGCAGCAGCCAGGCAAAAACCGAATCGACGGTGACGGTCTCGATGCGATCGGCGTAGCGCTTGCTGTTCGGGTGGTCGTCGAAGCTGATATTCGCGCGACTGACATTCGCACCGAGTCGGGTCAGCGCGCCGATGCGCAGCGTCGTCGGCGTGTAGCCCCGCAGTTGCAGCCAGGTCTGCGCCTGCGCGCGGTTGCCGGCATCGCTGTCCAGCGCGCCGGCCAAAGTCTCGATCGCCCACTGGTTGCTTTGCTGGTATTTCAGATGCCAGGGGTAGGCGAGCATGTTGTAGCGCGGCTCGTGCCAGCGCGCGACGCGGTCGTTGTCTTGCAGCAGCGGCAGCAGGCGGGCCTGGGTGGCTGCACTGAGTTCGATATAGGCGGCTTCGTAGCGGTGTGGTTGGTCGAGAAAAAACTCACCCAGACCCTGGCGGTAGACCGCCGCCTGGTCGCTGTTGCACTGGTTGAGCTTGTGCACGATGCGCCACGGGCTGGCTTCGTCAGCCCTGTAGGCGAACCCCAGGTGCGACCAGCGCAGGCCCCATTTCGACAGGTCTTGCCCGGCGCGTGCGATGACCACAACCTGCGCACTGCTGGCGTCGAGCCGTTGCGCGGTGGTCTGGGCCAGCGCCATGCCCCGCGCGACGGCGTCGGCCGTCGGCGTCTGCGCTTCACAAGCCTGCCCCGCACGCGCGGCATTGGCCGCTGCCAAGACGAGCAGCGCGCCGAGCAAATGAAATTTGAAAACACAGCGGTTCGCTTTCATCGTGTGATGCGCTCGTGGTGCAACAAGCTGCGGCCGATCTGGTTGGGGATAAAAGCGATCGCCGTACCCGCGCTCGACAACACCCAGCCCGTGGCGACGGCCGTGACCAACACCGCCGTGCCCGACGCCGTCAGCACCTGGCCGGCGAAGCGCACGCTGGCACGGGCGCCGTCCGATGCCCGTTCGAGCACCCAGACGCTGCCATCGGCCGAGACCTCGACCGCGCTGACGAAAAAGGTCGCGCCGCCGGCCAGGATCATCGACGGCATCGCAACAGTCGACACCACCGACAGCGCCACCGGCACGGCCGACGCCGCGCTGGCGTCAGACAGCGTCGACTGCGCCCGGCTTGCCGGCGTTGCCACCAGGCCCGCCATCAGCGCGATCGTCAAGCCGAGGGTGTTGAACCAATGGTGCGGATAGCGCGGACACTGCAAAAAGCGGATCGTGATCATGAGGTGGCCTTTCACGGCTGACGAACCGTCTTCGACGGCGCTGGCGGGGTTGAAATTGGCGCGGGCATCGGCATCGGCATCGGCATCGACGTCTGCACCGGCACCGACAACTGCAGCGGCGTGTTGGCGCCGGCAACCACCGTCGGCAGCTTGCCGTCCCAGCGGCGCAGCGCCTCCCACTGCAGCAACTCGGGCGTGATCACCGAGCGCTGCGCGGCCAGCGCCTCGGCCTCGGCTTTGCGCTGGAGCAGGATCGCCTGCGCTTCGGCGCGGGCGCGCGTGAGTTGCTGCTCGGCTTCGATGCGGATGCGGTCGAGGTCGCGCTCCGCTTTCAGGCGCTCTTGTTCGGCGCGGCTCTTGTCTTCGATCGCAGCCTCGAATCCTTTGCTGAAGCTGAACGCGGTGATCGCAAAATCTTCGACGACGATGCCGCGCTCGCTGAGCCGGCCATCGAGCTGCGCGCGGTTCAGCTTGCGCACATCGGTGCGGCGGGTGACCAGTTCTTCGGCCGTGAATTGCGCCACCGTTGCTTTGACCGCTTCGTGCACCGCCGGCAGGATGATGCGGTCGCCCACCGCGTCCAGCGACCCGATGTTGCGGTAGGCCTCGGCCGCGCGCGCCGGCTCGAGCCTGTAGTTCAGCGCGACCTTGACGTCGACATGCTGCAAGTCGCGGCTGGCAGCGACATCACCACCTTCGCCCTTCTGGATCTGCACATTCATCAGCACCACCTGCTGCGCCAGCGGCACCCGGAAGTGCAGGCCTTCGGGCAGCTCTTGCAGCGACACACTGCCGAAGGTCATGCGCACGCCACGGTGGCCGGCCGGCACGACGACCACCGGGTTCGCCAACGCGACCAGCACCAGCGAGCCGGCGAGCCCGGCGGCGACGGCCGTGGCGCGCGGACTCCAGCGCGGCCTCCAGCCTGGCAACTGCCAGCGGCGGGCGCGTGGAGCCAGCGAAGACAGCGGGGACGGTGAAGTTGACATTCAAGGGCTCCTCGCTCGGTGAATGCACCGGCGTGGCGCCATGCTGGGGCGCTCTGGTCGCGAGCGCCAGCGCTTCTCGGGAGGTCGCTGCTAGAGTCGCCCGCGGGTAGCGGCAAACGATACCGGCCAGCGGTATTCACACCCAACACCAACCCA
>JANOKR010000610.1:0-4849 GCA_031419315.1 Betaproteobacteria bacterium | reverse complement strand
GGCAGCACCACCAGCGCCGGGCGGTCGAGCCGGCCGGCGGCTTTTTCGACGAGCAGATGGGCCAGCACCTGCGCCGTTTTGCCCAGGCCCATATCGTCGGCCAGGATGCCGGCGAGGTGGTGCTCGCGCAGGTATTGCAGCCAGGCCAGGCCCTGGAGCTGGTAGCCGCGCAACTGCAACGTTAGCCCTGCCGGTGCGGCTACCGGCGGCGGGCTGCCGGCGGCGGCCAGGCGCTCGGCCAACGCCGCCAGGCCGGCGTCGCCCTGCAGTTGCCACACACCATGCGGGCCGGCGCGCTGCGCCTGGTTCTGCATCAGGCTCAAGCGCAGCTCTTCGATGCGCTGCGCCTCCCAGGTCGACAGCTTGAGCGGGCCTGCGCTGTCGAGATTGCGCTTGGGGTCGGTGAGCAGGTCGACCATTGCACCGACGATGGCCTTGAGCGGCGCCGCCGGGGCGTCGATGCGGCGGCCGTCGGGGGTGCGCAGCGCGATCACCTCGTCGTCGCGGATGGCCGCGATCTGCACCGCGTCGAGCCAGCGCGGGTCGCGTTTGAGCAGGTCGGCGAGCAGCGGCGCCAGGTCAAGCATCTTGCCGTCGACCTCGATGCCCAGGCTCAACATGAAGGAGCCCTGTCGCTTGGGTTGGTGCAGCGCGAGCAGCCTGGGCGAAAGCGTTTCCGCCGGCTCGCGGCCGGCTTCTTCACCGCTCACCGGGTCGATGACTAGGCGCCAGCGTTGCACGCCGACACTCTCATGCGCAAAGCCCGGCCGCACGATGACCTGCCAGCCTTGCGCCTGCAAACGCGGCACCTGGTCGGCCCAGAAGTCGGCGAACTGGGTTTCTTCGGGCAGCGACCACAGGTCGTCAAAACCATGCGCGGCTTCGGGGTGGCGCCATTGCATGAAGTGCGCTGGCAGCGGGCGCAGGCCGCTGGCCCACAAGGCATCGCGGGCGTCGCTTTCGGCAGCGTGGTTGCGCTCGAGCGTTTCCTGGTGCGCCCAGGCACCCCGCAGCACTTCGGGTTTCGGGCGGGTATTGAGCAGCCGCATCGGCGCTGGCGTTTCCCAATGCAGGCCACTCGCCGTGACGTACGTCCAGACGACATGCGCCGCCGTCAATTGCAAGCTGCGCGGGCCGAAGCCGGGCGCAGCGCGCATGCCCAGCAGGCCGTCACCGCGGGTCAAGGTGTGCAGGGTCAGGCGCGGGCGGAACAGCGCCGGCGTGTCGGGAGCAGCGGCTGCGGCGGGCGCATCGGGGGACGAAGACATCCGGCGATTCTCGGGCAGCGCCGGGTGGGGCCAAGCGGCGTCAGGCCCAAGGCAAAATGTGCACATGAAAGCATCTACGCGATGAAGGCCCCGAAACGTTTGCAGTCGCTCGTCGACGAAGGCCTGATCGACAGCGTCACGCGCCAGTTGATGAGCGGCAAGGAGGCCGAGGTCTACGTCGTGCGCTGCGGCGACGAGACGCTTTGTGCCAAGGTCTACAAAGAGGCCAACCAACGCAGCTTTCGCCAGGCGGTGGACTACACCGAAAACCGCAAGGTCAAAAATACCCGCCAGGCGCGCGCGATGGCCAAGGGCACGCGCTTTGGCAAACAAGCGCAAGAGGCGGCCTGGCAGAGCGCCGAGGTCGATGCGCTGTACCGGCTGGCGGCGGCTGGCGTTCGGGTGCCCAAGCCGCACAACTTTCATGACGGTGTGCTGCTGATGGAGTTGGTCACCGATCAAAACGGCGACGCCGCGCCGCGGCTCAACGATGTGCAGTTCACGCCCGAAGACGCCCGCCGGCACCACGCCACGCTGTTGAAGGAAGTCGTGCGCATGTTGTGCGCCGGCGTCGTGCATGGCGACCTGTCGGAGTTCAACATCCTGCTCGGCGCCGACGGCCCGGTGATCATCGACCTGCCACAGGCGGTGGACGCGGCGGGCAACAACCACGCCCAGCGCATGCTGCTGCGCGATATCGGCAACCTGCGCAACTTTTTCGGCGCCGTTGCGCCAGAGCTGCGCGCGACGCAGTACGGCGCCGAAATCTGGCAGCTTTTCGAGCGTGGGTTGCTGCACGTGGACACGCCGCTGAGCGGGCGCTACCAGCGCCAGGCCGGAGCCGTGGACTTGAGCGTTGTGATGCGCGAGATCGATGATGCGCGGGCGGAGGAAGCGGCGCGGCGGCTGCGCATGCAGGTGGGGTAGCGGGCTGGTTGTGCGGCAGGCGGGTTGGCCAAACGCCGAGTGCGGGCGGCAAATTGACAAAGTCGGGCTGGCGCTGGTCCAGCCGAAAGTCACACCCGGACTTGCGCCGATGCGCACCGGCGGTCGAGCCCGCGCCCTGCCCGTATCAGCCAGGCCCCAGCGCCGCCCAGAGCGGCACCGCCTCGATGCCCGGCGCCAGCACAAAGCGCTTGTCGCCAGGGTAGACGACATACAGGGCGTCGAGCTGCAGGTCCTCGGCCGCGATCCGCATCGAGCGTGTCACCTGAGGCGAGTCGGCGCGCTTGAACTCCACGCCCACGCGTCGGCTGCCATGCAACATCAGCAAGTCGAGCTCAGCACCTTGGTGTGTGCCCCAAAAATAAGCCTCGTCGGGCCGCGCCAGGCGCAGCACCTGGTCAAGCGCAAAACCTTCCCAGCTCGCGCCGCAGCGTGGGTGGGCGAGCAGCTGTTCGAGCGTGGCGATGTCCATCAGCGCATGCAGCAG
Source organism: Betaproteobacteria bacterium (assembly GCA_031419315.1). Taxonomy (GTDB): domain Bacteria; phylum Pseudomonadota; class Gammaproteobacteria; order Burkholderiales; family Burkholderiaceae_C; genus Rubrivivax. Next base: position 2,149 of record JANOKR010000610.1, on the reverse strand, counting down.
ACCGCTATCGCGGAAATAGACCTTGGGCGACTTCACTTGACGCTTGGCGAGGTTGGCATGCCAGGGCTGCAGCTGGCGCACCATCAGCGTCTGCGTCAACGTATCGAGGTAGCGCCGCACGGTGGGCTCGGAAACGCCGAGCGAGCGTGCTGGGTCGGCGGCGGACCAGATTTGCCCATGCATATGCGCCAGCATGCGCCAGAAGCGCAGCATGGAGGGTGCGGCGATATTGATGCCGAACTGCGGCAGGTCGAGCTCGACATGGCTGGCGATGGCCTGGCGGCGCCAGGCCACGCTGTCTTCATCGGACGCCGCCAAATAAGCGCGCGGGAAGCCGCCGCGTTGCCACAGGCGCGAAACAGCTTGCGCGCCGACTTCGGCCAGATTGAAGCCAGCGACCTCGATTGTCTCGGCGCGCCCGAGCAAGGATTCGCCGGCCTGCCGCAGCAGCGCCGGCGAGGCGCTGCCGAGCAGCAGAAATTGCCCCGGCGCGTCGCTGCGGTCGATGAGCACGCGCAGCGCCGGGAACAGATCCGGGCGCCGCTGCACCTCGTCGATGACCACCAGCCCGTGCAGCGGCGCCAGCGTGGCCATGGGCTCGGCCAGCCGACCGGCATCGAGCGGGTTTTCGAGGTCGAAATACCGCGGCGAGGCCGGCCCCAGGAAGGCCCGCGCCAACGTGGTCTTGCCCGATTGCCGCGGGCCGGCCAACACCACGGCGCGGGCACGCGCCAGCGCGGTTTGCACCGCGTGGACGAGGCCGGCTCGAAGCAGCATGGCGGCAGCATAGCATCGTCACGCATGACATTCAAACACTCCACGTTCCTTTTTCTTGGATGTGTATGCGCGGCAACGACCGACTCAGACACCTCGCCAATGCTCGCCGTTATTGAACTGCCGCTCACGCCCCCAGGGTTTGGCCTCCGAGCGCGGTGACGCTGGCGAGACGCGGATTCATGACGGTGCGCCTTTCATTTCAAAGGGTCGATCGGGAACGCCGGTTGCACCGTACGGCGAGCGCCGAGTCGGCGACCCGTTCGTCGCCAAGGTACATCGCGTGGATATGCGCCATGTCGTGCTGGCGCGTGTCGAGCCCGTACAAGTAGAACGGCCGTCGCCGCCGCCAGCGCCAGGCCGGTGCGGTGGACAGGGTGAATGCGCCGAGGACTCTGCGCTGCGCGCCAGCCACGGCCCGCCCTGGCGGCCTTGCACATCTTGCGTCGCCACGTCGACTGCGAGCATCGGTCTGGCTGCTTCGAATCACGCCTTCGAAAGGCGGCCTGGGTGCTCGGGATCGCGTCGGTCGATTGACCTGGCCCAGCGCACAACCCACGCCCCACGACCAACGACAATGCAGCCACCATGCAGCCGCACGACTTCATCCAAAAATGGGGCCCCGGCTCGCCGGCGCATGCGCTGAACGAACGCGCCGGTGCACAGCCCCATTTCATCGACCTGTGTCGTGTGCTCGGCGTGCCCGAGCCCGACGACCCGACGCGTTACTGCTTCGAGCGCGGCGTCACCAAGACCGGCAGTGCCGTCGGCCGCACCGATGGTTTTGCCGATGTCTGGCTGAAAGGTCATTTCGCCTGGGAATACAAGGCGCCGGGCAAGAGCCTCGAAGGCGCGCTGCGCCAGTTGATGATGTACGCGCTGCCGCTGGAGAGCCCGCCGCTGCTGGTGGTGAGCGACCGGCTGCGCATCGAGATCCACACCCACTTCACCGGCACGCCGAGCGAGCGGCATGTCTTCGCGCTCGAAGACATCACCCGGCCCGACGTGCAGCAGCGCCTGCGTGCGCTGTGGCAAGACCCTGACTCGTTCAAGCCCAAGCGCAGCAACCGCGACATCACCGAAGAAGCCGCGCGCACCTTCGCCGGCACCGCCGAGCGCCTGCGCGCGGCCGGCGTTGCGCCGGAGCAGGTGAGCCACTTCCTCACGCAATGTGTGTTCAGTTTTTTCGCCGAAGACGTGGGCCTGCTGCCGGTGCGTTTGTTCGAGCGCCTGGTCGGCGTGCAGCTCGCGCCCGAAGCGCTGCGCGCGCAACTCGGCAAACTGTTCGAGACCATGCGCAGCGGCGGCCTGTTCGGCGTCGAGGCGGTGCCCTGGTTCAACGGCGGCCTGTTCGCCAGGATCGACGTGCCGCCAC
>JANOKR010000609.1:0-2562 GCA_031419315.1 Betaproteobacteria bacterium | reverse complement strand
TACAACCAGCGCACCGGCGATTTTGGCACCTCGCTCGGGCCGGTATTTGCCAACCTGCTGCTTGCCGACGAGATCAACCGCGCGCCGGCCAAGGTGCAGAGCGCGCTGCTCGAAGTGATGCAGGAGCGCCAGGTCACGATTGCCGGTGAGACGCACAAGGTGCCGTCGCCGTTCTTGGTGATGGCCACGCAAAATCCGATCGAGACCGAAGGCACCTACCCACTGCCCGAAGCCCAGGTCGACCGCTTCATGATGAAGGTGATCGTCGACTACCCGAGCGAAGAAGAAGAATTTGTCATCGCCGAGCGGGTCACCGGCCCGGCGGTTGAAGTCCAGGCCGTGGCCGATACCTTTGCACTCGCCGCGTTGCAGCGCGAAGTGCGCGCGGTGTACGTCGACCCGTCGCTGATCACCTACGCCGTCAAGCTCGTCAGCGCGACCCGCAACCCGGCGAAATATGGGCTGCCCGACTTGGCCAAGTACCTGACGTTTGGGGCAAGTCCGCGCGCGACGATCGGCATGATCGAAGGCGCGCGTGCGCTGGCGATGCTGCGTGGCCGCCGCTACGTGCTGCCCGAGGATGTTGCCGACCTCGTGCCCGATGTCATGCGCCACCGCCTGGTGCTCAGCTACGAAGCCCTGGCCGAAGGCAAAACCGCCGACCAGATCGTGGCCACGCTGATGAGCAAGATCGCGCAGCCCGACAAACCGATGCAGCATGTGGACGCCAACGCCGCGGCAGCAAGTGCGGCAACGAGTGCAGCCGCCAGCGGGACGCCACCCAATGCCTGAACCGGTGATCACCAGCTCCGACGCCTTGCTGCGCCGGCTCGAGTGGACCGTCATCCGGCGCCTCGACGGCCTGCTGCAAGGCGACTACCGCACCGTGCTGCGCGGCAGCGGCGTCGACCTCGCCGACCTGCGTGAATACCAGCTGCACGACGACGTCCGGCATATCGACTGGAACGTCACCGCTCGGCTTCAGACACCCTACGTGCGCCAGTTCACCGAAGACCGCGACGTCACCGCCTGGTTTTTGCTCGACCTCTCGGGCAGCGTCGACTTCGGCTCGGCCGATATCACCAAGCTCGCCGTGTCGACCGCCTTTGTCGCCACGCTGGCGCGCCTGCTCACGCGCCATGGCAACCGCATCGGCGCGCTGCTTTATGGCCGGCGTGTCGACGCGATGTTGCGGCCGGGCAATTCGCGCCTGCATGTGCTGAACCTGCTGACGCAGATGCGCTCGCGCCGGCGCGAGCTTCTGTCGCCGCAGCCCGCGCCCACGCGGGCCAACGCGCAGGCCAAAAATGGCGTGCCGCTGGCCGCGGGCACGTCGCTGGCCGAGCTGCTGCAGACCGCCGACGCCACGATCAAACGCCGCTCGCTGGTCTTTGTCGTCTCCGATTTCATCAGCGCGCCGGGCTGGCCCGAAGCGCTCGGCCGCATCGCGCAGCGCCACGAAACGGTCGCGGTGCGTTTGTTCGACCCGCTCGAGATGGCCTTGCCCGATGTCGGCCTGGTGACCATCGAAGACGCCGAAACCGGCGAGCAGTTGTTGGTCGACAGCGCCGACCCGGCCTTCCGCCAGCGTTACCAGGCCATCGCCGATGCACAAGAGGCCACGCTGCGCGAACAACTCGCACGCAGCGGCGCCGATACCCTGGAGCTGGCCACCGACGACGACCTGCTCGACACGATGCTGCGCTTTTGTGACCTGCGCCGCCAGCGCGCGCGGCTGAAGACACCGGCGCGTTTCCCGGCGCACTTCAAACGCGCAGCACCGGGCACCAGCGCGCAAGGAGTGGCCCTGTGACCTTCCAATGGCCGAGCCTGTTGTGGCTGCTGCTGGCGTTGCCGCTGCTGGTGTTGTTGTACTTCTGGCTGCTCAAGCGCCGGCGCCGGTCAACCGTGCGCCTGGCCAGCATCGCGGTGGCCAAGCAGGCGCTCGGCCAGGGCCCGGGCTGGCGCCGCCATGTGCCGCCGGCGCTGATGCTGCTGGCGCTGGCCGCGCTGCTGCTGGCGGTGGCGCGGCCGCTGGCCGTCATCACCTTGCCGCTGGCGCAGCGCACGATCATCCTGGCGATGGATGTGTCGGGCAGCATGCGCGCCGAAGATGTCAAACCCAACCGGCTGGTGGCCTCGCAAGAAGCCGCCAAAGCTTTTGTCACCGCGCTGCCGCGGGACGTGAAGGTCGGCGTGGTCTCGTTCGCCGGCACCGCCGCGGTGGTGCAGGCGCCGACCACCAGCCGCGAAGACATCGTCGCCGCGATCGACCGCTTTCAATTGCAACGCGGCACGGCCACCGGCAGCGGCATCGTGCTGTCGCTGGCCACGCTGTTCCCCGACCATGGCATCGAGATCTCGCAGATCACCGGCCAGCGCAACATGCCCAGGATGCTGGGTGACGACAAGGCGAAAAAAGAGTTCAAACCGGTCGAGCCCGGCTCGTACAACTCGGCCGCGGTGATCATGCTCACCGACGGCCAGCGCACCACCGGCCCCGACCCGCTCGACGCCGCCAAGATGGCCGCCGAACGCGGGGTGCAGTCTACACCGTCGGCG
>JANOKR010000608.1:0-2554 GCA_031419315.1 Betaproteobacteria bacterium | reverse complement strand
GGGATATCTTCGAGGCGCGCATAACAGCGCTCGCCCAGCACCTCGGCATATCGTGGGTTGACCGGCACGATGCGGTGGCCGTGATCCTGCAGGTACTTGGCCACAAAAAAACTCGGCCGATGCCATTCGGCCGACAGGCCGACCACGGCGATCGTGTGGCAGTCTTTCAGGATGCGGCGCAGCGTCTGGATATCGTCGTGCATGTCTTCATGGTAGCGTGCCACTTGGGCACACTCATCTGATCTCTCTGTCGAACCGCGATGCTCCGCAATACCCTTGACTCTTCGAAGCTCAACGCTGCCTTGGTGCTGCCGTTCGAACTTCGGCTGGACGATTTCAGGTCTGCCGCGCAAGACGTCTACGACTTCTTCTACGACGTGAATACGGCCTTGCTCGCCAAGGGGCTGGAGCGCCTGGACGACATGTTGCGCCCGGCGATCATGTCCGGCGTGTTGTCGGACATGTTGACGGCCAGCCTGGCCCGGCATTCACGCGCCTTGACGGTCAACACCTACTTCAACGGCCACCCTGACCTGGTGGTCAAGGGCGAGTACCCCAACAACGCGGTCAAGTCCGGCGAGCAAGGGGTGGAGATCAAGACGACGCGCAAGACTGGCGGGGCCGTCGATACCCATGGCGCACGAGACCAGTGGCGGTGTTTTTGTCTACCGCGTCGACAACGAAAGCGAACCCGCCAGGAGCCGCGCCCCGATGGTTTTTACAGAAATCTATCTGGGCAAGGTCACCGTGGATGACTTTCGCCGCAACGCGAGAGGCGAACTCGGGACCCGTACGGCGACGCTGCACGCCGCGGGCATTGCCCGGCTTCGCAACAGCTGGGTTTACCGAGTGTGATGCGCCGCAATCGCTGCGTTGTCATGCGCGACCCGCAGTGCAGCCAGCTTCGAAATGGCAGTCCGTGCAAGCTCGAAATAAACCGGATCCCGCTCAACGCCGAGGCTTGAATATCCGACCGCATTTGCAGCCGCGAGCGTCGAACCCGAGCCGGCGAAGGGGTCGAGCACGATGCCGGTTTGCAGCGGAAGCACGCCGCGCACCACACGCCTCAGGAACGCCTGCGGTTTCAAACTCGGGTGGTTTGCCAATTCGCGCTCCTTGGCTCGTGTCGGCGCCGACTCGATCACGTCGCCAAACGGCTGCTCGTCGCTGATGCGGCGGAAGCCACCCGTACCCCAGCGCCGGAGGTTGTCTTGAACCCGACCGTCGAGCGGTTTGCGGAAGACCAACCACGGCTCCCACATCGAGCGCGGCATGACGCTGACATCACTGAACTCGACATGCGCAGCCTTCGGGCGATCACCGCCGCGCATCGTCATCACCAGGCGCACGATTTCGCCACGGCGCTCCAGGCCGGCCCGGGCCAATGCGCCCGAGACGAGATGCGACAGCAACGGGTTGCTCGCGACAACGACATTCGCCCCCGGTACCAAGACCCGGATCGTGCTGCGCGCCCAGGTCAGAAAAAATCGCTCCAGCGTCTGTAGGTCGGCCGGCTTGAGCACCGTGAAACGCGGCAGCGGCGCACGCTGGGCGCCATCGAAACTGGGCGGAATCCGCCAGACGCCACCGCGCCCGCTGCGCAGCTTTACCTGCTCGGCGTCTGAATATTCGAGCAGCCCATAGGGCGGGTCGGTCACCACGGCATGCACACTCTGCGCGGGTTGATCATCGAGCCAGCCGCAGCAGTCGGCGAGCACCATGCGCGATCTCCCGATCTCGTACGAGCCTTCCTTCCTTTTGGGCGCAGCCGATGGCCTGACCGTACCCGCGTCGAATCCGGCGAGTACATACTGGCCTCGATCCATGCGTGCGAAGAGTGTCGGGGTGTTCAGCTGCAGATAGGACCGAATCGACGATGCCGGCACCTCACCGATCAGCTCCGCGACCTCGGCGCTGATTTGCTGGACGGCCGCACCGTTGCTGCGTCCCTCCAGCGCCTGGACGATGGCGTCTCTGACTTCACCGGGCCGGCGTCGCGTCATGTGATCTACCTCGTCAAGCTGATGCTGAATATCAATCCAGCATTGTAGACGTCCCGACGTCGGCAACACGGCGGTACCTGATTGCCGACGCATACTTGCACATGACCCACGTCTTCCACCGCCACCTGCGCCAGCATTACCCGGTTGCCGTTGCCGGCGACGGCGTGTACTTGATCGACAGCGACGGCAAGCGCTATCTCGATGGCAGCGGTGGCGCGGCGGTGTCCTGCCTCGGGCATGGCCATCCGGCGATCGTCGCGGCGGTGCAGGCGCAGGTGGCGAAGCTCGAATACGCGCACACCTCGTTCATGACCAGCGAGCCCGCCGAAGCGCTGGCCGACGACCTGGTGGCACATGCACCGGCCGGGCTGACATCGGTGTATTTCGTCAGCGGCGGCTCGGAAGGTGTCGAGGCCGCGTTGAAGATGGCCGTGCAGTACCACGCCGAGCGTGGGCTGCCAGGCAAGCACAAGATCATCGCGCGCTGGCAGAGCTATCACGGCAACACGCTCGGTGCGCTCTCGGCCGGCGGCAACCGCTGGCGGCGCGCG
>JANOKR010000607.1:0-4698 GCA_031419315.1 Betaproteobacteria bacterium | reverse complement strand
TCACTGCCGCGGCTTGCGGCTCGTGAGCAGGGCCAGCAACTCGCCGACCATGCGGTTCGCAGCACCACGGTGGGCAGCGGCAAACTCAAACGCATTCCTGACCCAATCGTTGCGCGCCGGGTCGCTGACCAGCGCCACCGCCTGAGCGACACCCGCATCGATATCCTTGACCCGGATCGCCGCGCCGGCAGCCAGTGCCAGCTCGGCCGCGTCGGAAAAATTGAAAGTGCTCGGCCCCATCACCAGCGGACAGCCGCAGGCCGCGGCTTCGATCAGGTTCTGCCCGCCGACCGGCGCAAAACTGCCGCCGAGCAGCGCGACATCGGCAACGCCGTAATACAGCGGCATCTCGCCCAGCGAGTCGCCGAGCCAGACATCGGCATTGGCGACATCGTCGGGCGGCACGTCGCCCATGTGGCTGCGCCGGCGCACCTTCAAGCCAAAGCCGCGCGCGATCTCGGCGACTTCGTCAAAGCGCTGCGGATGGCGCGGCACGATGAGCAGCAGCGGGCGTGGCACGGGCAGTTGCATCCAGGCCTGCAGCAGCATCGACTCTTCGCCCTCGCGGGTGCTCGCGGCCAGCACCACCGGCCGCGCCAGCGCCTGGCGCCATTGCAGCCCACGCGCCAGCAGCTTGGCCGGTGGCGTGACATCAAATTTGATATTGCCGCAGACCCGCACCTGCCTTGCGCCGGCGCGGCGCAGACGCCAGGCATCGGTTTCGGTCTGCGCCAGCACCAGCGCCAGGCTCTGCACCGCAGGCTCGATCAGACGTGCCCAGCGCTCGCCTTGCAGGCGGCTCTTTTCGCTCAGGCGCGCGTTGGCCAGCACCATCGGCAGGCCCACCGACTGCGCCGCATGCAGCAGGTTAGGCCAGGTCTCGGTTTCCATCAGCACACCGACCAGTGGCCGGTGTCGCTGCAAAAAACGGCGCACCGCGCCGGGGGTGTCAAAGGGCAGCCAGACCTGTGTGTCACCCGGTTGCAGCAAGGCCTTGCCGGCCTCGCGACCGGTTGCCGTGCCATGGGTGAGCAGCAGCTTGGCCGCGGGTTCAACCTTGCGCAGCGCATCGAGCAGCGCCGCCGCGGCCTTGGTTTCGCCCAGCGATACCGCATGCACCCAGACCGCCCCCGGCGCCGCGCGCGGCCCGCCTGCGCTCAAACGTTCGCCCCAATGCCGGCGGTACGCCGGCTCGCTTTTGCCTCGCCACCAAAGGCGAACGAAGTACGCCGGCGTGAGCAGCCGCAGCAGCGTCGAATAGACGAAGCGCGCGAGGGCGGGGCTCAATGCGCTGGCGCAGTGATCTTGGCGTCGGGCTTCACGGCGCGCAGCGCGGCCATAAAGTGAGTCTCAATGCGGTGCAGCGCGGCGGGCGTGTGGCCCTCGAAACGCAGCACCAGCACCGGTGTCGTATTCGAGCCGCGGATGAGGCCGAAGCCATCGGCGTAGTCGGCCCGCACGCCATCGATCGTGGTCAGCTCCGCGCCTGGGAAGCGCGCCGTTTTTTGCAGCTCGGCAACGATGCGCGCCGGCTCGCCTTCGGCACAGGGCACATTCAGCTCAGGCGTCGAAAAACTCGTCGGCAGCGCGTTGAGAACCTGGCTCGGATTTTTGCTGCGCGACAGGATCTCGAGCACCCGCGCGGCACAGTAAGTCGCGTCATCAAATCCATACCAGCGTTCGCCAAAAAAGATGTGGCCGCTCATCTCGCCGGAGATCGGCGCGCCGACCTCGGCCATCTTGGCCTTGATCAGCGAGTGGCCGGTTTTGTACATCATCGGCACGCCACCGGCCTTGCGGATCGCCGGCGCCAGGCGTTGGCTGCATTTGACGTCGAAGATCACCGTCGCGCCCGGATTGCGCTTGAGCACATCGGTGGCCAGCAGCATCAACTGGCGGTCGGGGTAGATGATCTGGCCGTCGCTGGTGACGAGGCCGAGGCGGTCGCCATCGCCATCAAAAGCAATGCCGAGTTCGGCGCCGCTGCTTTTGACTTTGGCGATCAGCTCGGCCAGATTTTCCGGCTTGCTCGGGTCGGGGTGGTGGTTCGGGAAATCGCCATCGACTTCTGAGTAGAGTTCGATGACCTCGCAACCCAAGGCCCGCAAAACGCCGGGTGAAGATGCACCCGGAATACCGTTGCCGGAGTCGACCACGATCTTCATTGGCCGCGCCAGTTTGCAGTCGCCGACGATGCGCTGTTGGTACTCGGAACCGATGTCCATCGCCGCGCTGCGGCCGCGCTTGTTGACATAGTCCTCGGCCTCGATTCGCTGGCGCAGGCGCTGGATCTCTTCGCCATAGATGGCGCGCCCGCCGAGCACCATCTTGAAGCCGTTGTAGTCCTTCGGGTTGTGGCTGCCGGTGACCTGGATGCCCGACCGGCAGCCCTGTTTACCGCGGGTTGCGGCGACGTAGTACAGCATCGGCGTCGTCACCGCGCCGATGTCGACGACATCCAGGCCGGTCGACTTGAGCCCGCGCACCAGCGCCGCCACCAAGCTGGGGCCCGACAGGCGGCCATCACGACCGACCGCCACGGCCCTTTCACCGGCGGCGACGGCGGCGCTGCCAAACGCCCGGCCGAGGTGTTCGGCAAAAGTCTCGTCGATCGATTTGCCGACGACGCCGCGAATATCGTAGGCCTTGAAGATGGTGGGGTCGATTTTCATGGGTCCTCGGGGTCGATGCGATGGGCGCGGTGGGCGCTTTGGCGTGGTGGACATAGTCAGGGGGCGACGGCCGGCGGCGCTGCCTACAATCCCGCGCGCAGCGCCGCTCGCGGCGATTGTAGGCAGCACCGCCGCGCTGTCGATCCGGCGGCCCGGCTTGCCATTCGTCGCCACCGGCGTGGCCTGCCAGATGCGGCTGCCTACACTGCCGGCCATGCAAATCGACCGCGCCCTGCTCAGCGCCTCTTGGCAATCGTGGATCAGCAACGACAACCGCGAGCGCGCCGGGCCCTGGTGGCTGCAATGGGTCTGGACCTTGTTGTTCTGCATGGCACTCGCGGTGCCGTTCACGGTGCTGGGGTTTTTTGCATTTGCGCGCGGCGAAGGCGCGTGGCGCAACCTGTCCGGCTGGGCCTACTGGTACGGCAAAAACCTGGTCGTCTGCCTGACCATCGGCATCATCATTCACCTGCTGTTTGACCTGGCGCGCATCGGGCCGGCCAAGCCAGAACGCGTTCAGCGCTGGAAGGACTGGCAGCGCACGGTGTTTTTTGCCGGCCTGCCGCTGCTGGGTGTGCTCATCGGCTGGCCGCTTGGCGTGATGCTGGCCGGCGCCGATGTGCTGGTCTGGACCGGCAGCCGGGATGGCAACCGCATCATCGGCGGGTCGATTTTTCTGTCGTTGATGATCACTTTTTTTTTCCACCACTACTTCGCGTCAAGGGCGCGGCAGATCGACGCCGAGCGGCGTGTCACCGAAGCCCAGCTGCGGCTGCTGCAAGCGCAGATCGAGCCGCACTTCTTGTTCAATACGCTGGCCAATGTGCAGTCGCTGATGGACCACGATGTCGCGAAGGCCAAGCAGATGCTGCTGTCGTTCACCGACTACCTGCGCTCGTCGCTGGGCACGCTGCGCAACGAACAGAGCACGCTCGCGCACGAGCTCGACCTGGCGCGCAACTACCTGCAACTCCTGCAGGGGCGGATGGCAGACCGGCTGAAATTTTCGATCGACGCCGATGCCGCTTCGCAGGCGCAGCCGCTGCCGCCCTTGCTGCTGCAGCCGTTGATCGAAAACGCCGTCGTGCATGGCCTGGAGCCGAGCATCGAAGGCGGCACGGTATCGATCAGCGCGCGTGTGCAGCAGCGCCAGTTGGTGATCGAAGTGCGTGATGACGGCCGCGGCCTGGGCGTGCCGCAGCGGCTCGGCGCACGCCAAGGTGCCGGTCTTGCGTTGGCCAATATCCGCGAGCGACTGGCCGCCCGTTACGGCCCGGCGGCGACACTCGAGGTCGTGGCCGCGAACCCCGGCACGCTCGCGCGCCTGGTGCTGCCGCTGCAAGCGGCGGCCAAGCCATCGCCGGCGGCGTTAACCAAGCCCGTATCGACATCATGACCACCGCCATCCTCGCCGACGACGAACCCCACCTCAGCCGCGCGCTGGCGGCCGCGCTGGCCGAACAGTGGCCTGGGCTGCAAGTCCTGCAAGTCGCGCGCAACGGTGTCGAAGCAGCCGAGTGCATCAGCAGGCTGATGCCGGATATCGCTTTCCTGGATATCCAGATGCCGGGCCTCACCGGCCTCGAAGTCGCCCAGGGCATCGAAGGCAAAACGCGCGTCGTCTTTGTGACCGCCTTCGATCAGTTTGCGGTCCAGGCCTTCGAGCAAGAAGCGGTCGACTACGTGCTCAAGCCGGTGCAGCCCGATCGCCTGGCGCGCACGATCGAGCGTGTCCAGCGCACGCTGGAGGTCGATCTCGACAGCGCCGCGCTGGCCAAGGTGCTGCAGCGCCTGCAGCCCGCCGCGGCTTCGATGTCGGCGGCCGCAACGGCACCCGCCCCGCTGCGCTGGGTGCGCGCCGGCCAGGGCGAAATGACCCACCAGGTCGATGTCGACGAGGTGCTTTTTTTTCATGCCGACGACAAATACACCTGCGTGCAAACGGCGACTGCCGAACACCTGATCCGCACCCCGATCACCGAGCTGGCGCAGGCGCTCGACCCGGCGCGGTTCTGGCAGGTACACC
>JANOKR010000606.1:0-4311 GCA_031419315.1 Betaproteobacteria bacterium | reverse complement strand
GACCGCCTACTCGCTCGTCTCGCAGGACTTCGGCAAGCTGCGCCAGATCGTCGCTGCGACCACGCCGGGGCTGGTCTTCGCCAGCGGACCGGCCTATGCGCGCGCGATCATGGCAACGGTCGACGCCGGCACGCCGGTGGTGCTGAGCAGCGGCGCGATCGAAGGCCGCGAGACGATCGCTTTCGACCACCTGCTGCAAACCCGAGCCGGCGCCGCGCTCGACGCCGCGCATGCCGCCATCGGCCCAGACACGATTGCCAAGCTGCTGTTCACGTCGGGATCGACCAAAGCGCCAAAGGGTGTGATCACGACGCACCGCATGCTCTGCGCCAACCAGCAGGCGATCCGCCAATGCCTGGGCTTCCTCGCCGACGAGCCGCCGGTGCTCGTCGACTGGCTGCCGTGGAACCATGTTTTTGGCGGCAGCCACAACGTCGGCATCACGCTCTTCAACGGCGGCACGCTGTACATCGACGATGGCAAGCCGACACCCGCCGGCATCCAGACCACCTTGCAGAACCTGCGCGAGATTTCGCCGACGATCTACTTCAACGTGCCCAAGGGCCTGGAAGAAATCGCCAGCGCGATGGACCACGACGCCGCTCTTCGCGAACGCTTCTTCAAGCGCTGCAAAGCCGTGATGTTTGCCGGCGCCGCGCTGAGCCAGGCGGTGTGGGACAAGCTCGACGCGCATGGCGAGGCGAGTACCGGCGAGCGCGTGCGCATCATCACCGGCCTGGGCATGACCGAGACCGCGCCGTCGTGCACCTTTGCGGTCGGCACCGGTGTGGCGTCTGGCCATATCGGGCTGCCGGTGCCGGGGGTCGAGATCAAGCTCGTCCGCGACTCTGACAGCAACACCGGCACTGGCGACAAAACCGAGATCCGCGTTCGTGGACCGAATGTGATGCCGGGATACTGGCGCGCGCCCGACCTGAGCGCCGCGGCCTTCGACGAAGACGGCTTTTATCGCACCGGCGATGCGGTGAAGTGGGTCGACGCGAGCGACCCGCAACGCGGCCTGTACTTCGACGGCCGCACGGCCGAAGATTTCAAACTCGCCACCGGCACCTTTGTCAGCGTCGGCCCGCTGCGCGCGAAGATCATCCTCGCCGGCGACCCCTGCGTGCAGGACGCCGTGATCACCGGGCTGAACCGCAACGAGGTCGGCGCGCTGATCGTGCCGCGGCCGGATGAATGCCGGCGCCTGGCGGGCCTGCCGGTGCAGGCGCCGCTGGCCGAGGTGCTGCGGCATCCGTTACTGCGCGCGTTTTTCCAGACGCTGGCCGATCGGCTCTGGCAAGAAGCCACCGGCAGCGCCAGCCGTATCGCGCGCTTGCATGTGCTGGCCGAGCTGCCGTCGATCGATGCCGGCGAAGTCACCGACAAGGGCTCGATCAACCAGCGTGCGGTGCTCGCGCACCGCGCCGCCTTGGTCGCGGCGCTCTACGAAGACCAGGGCAGCAACGCCGCCGATCTGTTCTTGATCCGCCCCCAAACCAACGTAGCCAGCGCATGAATATCAGCGGCCAATCGGCCATCGTCACCGGCGGCGGCTCAGGCCTGGGTGAAGCCGTTGCCCGCGAACTCGCGCGCCTGGGTGCCAGGGTCGCGGTGCTCGACGTCAACGCCGCCAACGCGCAGCGTGTCGCCGCCGAGATCGGTGGCATCAACAGCGCTTGCGACATCTGCGACAGCACGGCGGTGAATGCCGCACTCGATGCCGCGCAGGCGGCCCACGGCGCGCCGCGCATCGTGATGAACATCGCCGGCATCGGCGGCGCCAGGCGTGTGCTCGGCAAGGACGGCACGCCAACGCCGCTGGAAGATTTCGAGCGCGGGATCCGCGTCAACCTGATCGGCACCTACAACATGATCCGGCTCGCCGCGGCGCGCATCGCGCCGCTGGATGCCCTTGAGGATGGTGAACGCGGCGTGATGCTGTGCACCGCATCGGTGGCCGCCTTCGACGGCCAGATCGGGCAAGAGGCATATTCGGCCAGCAAGGGCGGGCTCGTCGGCATGACGCTGCCGCTGGCGCGTGACCTGGCGCAGTACGGCATCCGCGTCGTGACCATCGCGCCAGGCCTGTTCCACACCCCGCTGATGGCGCAACTGCCACAAGCCGTGCAGGACTCGCTGGCAGCGTCGATCCCCTTCCCGCGGCGCCTGGGCAAGCCGGCGGAGTTTGCCGCGCTGGCCGCACATATCGTCACCAACATCCATCTCAACGGCGAGACCATTCGCCTCGATGGGGCCTTGCGGATGGCGCCGCGATAGCGGCGACGGACGCCTCATGATGCTGAATGGCGCCGCGCTGACCCTTTCACTGATCCACCACCGGAGACCCACACCATGTCCACCAGCCGCAGACAAATCCTTCAAGCCGCCGCCGGCGTTTCGTTGCTCGGCGGGCTCGGCACCTTTGGCGCGCGTCACGCCGCCGCACAAGCGGTCGATCAGGTGAAAATCCTGTACGGCTTCCCGGCCGGCAGCTCGGGCGATATCACCGCCCGCCGCGTCGCCGAAAAACTCGCCGGCACGGCGTATTCCAAGAACGCCGGCATCGTCGAAAACCGGCCCGGCGCCGGCGGCCGCATCGCGCTCGATGGCCTCAAAGTGGCCGCACCCGACGGCGCCACGCTGGCGATGACGCCGTTTTCGTGCACCTCGATCTATCCGCATATCTACAGCAAGTTGAGCTACGACCCGGTGCGCGACTTCGTGCCGGTCTCGATCTCGGCCATCATTCACCACGGCTTTGCGGTCGGGCCGATGGTGCCGGCCGGCGTGAAGTCGATCCGCGAGTTTCTGGCCTGGGCCAAGGCCAACCCGCTGCTCGCCAACTACGGCTCACCAGCTGCCGGCTCAACGCCGCACTTCATTGGCGCGCTGATTGGCATCAACGCCGGCGTCGACCTCAAACATGTGCCGTACCGCGGTTCGGTGCCGGGCATCACCGATGTCGTCGGTGGCCAGATCGCCGCGATGTGCACGCCGCATGGCGACTTCCTGGCCAACCACCGTGCCGGCAAACTGCGCCTGCTGGCGACCTCGGGTGCGGCGCGCTCGCCGTTTGCCAGCGATGTCGCGACCTTCGCCGAACAGGGATTCCCGGAGCTGACCACCGAAGAATGGTTCGGTTTTTACGCGCCGGCGCGCACGCCGGCAGCGGTGGTCGCGGTAGCTAACGCTGCAATCAATGCTGCACTCAAGGACCCGGGCCTGATCGACGGCCTCGGCGTCGTCGGCCTCATCGCCCGCGGCTCCACGCCGGAGGCGATGGCTGCCAGCCAGAAGACCGAGTTCGAGCGCTGGGGCCCGATCGTCAAGAAGATCGGCTTCACCGCCGAGAGCTGAATCGCGTGATGCCGGCCACTGCAACATCGCGGCCAGCAGCGCCCGCCACGCGGCCGATTTCTCTCGGCACCTTGCAGGGCGTGGTCGGCTTTCATATCGCGCAGGCCGCGGTGACGACGGCCGACACCTTCACGCGGCATATCGGCACGCCCTTCGATCTGCGCAAGGTCGAATATTCGCTGCTGATGCTGCTGCTGGCCAACCAGGCGCTGTCGCCCAAACGCCTGGCCCATGCGCTGGCACTGACGGCGCCGATGTTGACGATGCTGCTCGACCGCTTGCAGGCGCGTGGCTTGCTGCGCCGCGAGCGCAACCCCGACGATGGCCGCTCGCAGCATATCGAGCTCACGCCCGCCGGCCTGAAGCTGGCCCGCGACAGCGCCGCCGCGGCAGCGCCGATGGAGGCCGAACTCAGCGGCCGCTTGAGCCGCGCCGAACACGCGATGCTGATCGAGCTGCTGTGCAAGCTCGCCGGGCGCGCAACGCCGGGCTGAGCGCCTGCACAAATCCGAGGCGCGCGGTCAGGCGCGCTTGGCCGTGCGGTCGAGCAGCGCCAGGCCGGCGGCGACACAATCTCGTCGGTCGAAATGGTCGAGCGCGCTGCGCCGTGCAGCATCACGCAGACGCTGCATCGCGGGCCCGCCCTGCTGCGCCTCAGCGATGCGACTTGCCAGCGCGGCGTGGTCGAAGAAGTTGAACAGCGTCGCGTTGTCGCCATCGCGCATCACCTCGCGAATCGGCGCGGTGTCGGACGCCACGATGCAGCAACCGGCGGCCATCGCCTCCACCGCTGACCAGGACAGCACAAACGGGTAGTTCATGTGCACATGCACCGCCGACACCTGCAACAGCGTGCGGTAGGTGGCCAATGGCAGACGCGGCGAAAACGTCACCCGGGACCAGTCAACGCTGGCCCCAAGTTCGGCCATCAGCCGCGCGCGGTAACTCTCG
>JANOKR010000605.1:0-2084 GCA_031419315.1 Betaproteobacteria bacterium | reverse complement strand
GGCGCCAGGTCGCTGGGCCGGCTCGATCTGCAAGCCTCGAACCGCCCCAGCGCTGTGCACGCGGGCGATCGCGAATGTCGTAAGGACCGGCTCGACATACGACTGAACGGAGCGCGCCAGCAAGCCACCGGCCTGTGGGCGCCGGTGCCGGCGGGCATCCAGCGCCGCATGGTGTTGGACTTCAGCCTCGACATCACCGACGGCGGTGCGCTGGCCACCCGCTTCGGCATGGCCAATACGCTGCGGGGTGGCAAGGGGCGGCTCGGCGGCCAATTGGACTGGGCCGGCTCGCCTTTCGAGCCCGACCTGCAAAGCCTCGGCGGGCGGCTCGATGTGGCCCTCGAAGCGGGTCAGTTCCTGCGCGCCGAACCGGGTGTCGGCCGCCTGCTCGGCGTGCTCAGCCTGCAAGCCCTGCCACGGCGTTTGCTGCTCGACTTTCGCGATGTCTTTCAAGAGGGTTTTTCGTTCGACAGCGTGCAGGGCGAGGTGCTTGTTGTGCAAGGCCGCGCACAGACGCAAAACCTGCGCATGCGCGGGGTACAAGCGTTGGTCTTGATGGCCGGCAGCGCCGACCTGGCCAAGCAGACGCAGGACCTGCGTGTGATCGTCGCGCCAGAAGTGAATATGGGCTCGGCCTCGCTGGCCTACGCCGCCATCAACCCGGCGGTGGGCATCGGTACCTTCCTGGCCCAACTGCTGCTGCGCGAGCCGTTGCGCGCTGCCGGCACACGCGAGTTTCACATCACCGGGCCCTGGGTCGAGCCCAAGGTCGAACGGGTCGAGCGCGGGCCGGATGCGCTGGTGCCGCGTGCCGAAGCGCCGGGGCCTGCGTCGGCATCAACGCCCGCGCCGAACCCAGCAACCCCGCCGGTGCCGCGCCAGGAGCCCCGATGAAAATTGCCGCCGTGCAGATGGTGTCCACCCCCGATGTGGCGCGCAACCTCGATGCCGCCGAAGTGCTGGTCGCGCAGGCCGCTGGCGAAGGCGCCGCGCTGGTCGCGCTGCCGGAATATTTCTGCCTGCTCGGGCGCCGCGATGGCGACAAGCTCGCCGTCGCTGAAGACGCCGAAGACGCCGCGGGCGCCGAGGACGTCGGCGGAGGCCCGATCCAGCAGCGCCTGGCCGCCATGGCCAGGCAGCATGCGGTCTGGCTCGTCGGCGGCACGATGCCGATCAGAATAGCCGGCCGCGACGACCGGGTGCGCAATGCCTGCCTCGTCTTCGGGCCGCAGGGCGAACGGGTGGCGCGCTACGACAAGATCCACTTGTTTGCCTTCAACAACGGGGCTGAGCAGTACGACGAGGCGCGGGTGCTCGAAGCCGGCGTGGCGCCGGTCACCTTCGACGCCGCCGGCCTGCGCGTGGGCTTGAGCGTTTGTTACGACTTGCGATTCCCCGAGCTGTACCGCGCGCTCGGTGTCTGCGACCTGGTCTGCGTGCCGTCGGCTTTCACCTACACCACCGGGCGCGCACATTGGGAGCTGCTGCTGCGCGCCCGCGCCGTCGAGAACCAGTGTTATGTGCTCGCGCCGGCGCAGGGCGGCACGCATGAAAATGGCCGCCGCACCTGGGGCCACAGCATGATCGTCGACCCCTGGGGTGATGTGCTCGTGCGGCGCGAAGAAGGTGCCGGCGTGGTCACGGTGGATCTTGATGTCCAACGTTTGAAACAAGTCCGCAGCCAGTTGCCGGCGCTGCAACATCGCAGGATGTAGTGTCGGCGTTCGGCCTCGCGTCGGTTGTCGGGTTGCCGTCCGATTTGGCGCTGAAAGCGGCCGTTCCAAGTTGGTTTGTCCTCGCAGCCGGGATCGGGGTGGCCGGCTTCGGTTGTGGAATTCTTACGCCCTACGCCGGCCACCCCAATCCCGGCTGGGCCGGTGGCGGCCGGGGCGTTGAAAAGAAAGCGCCGTCCGGCCGAACAATGCAGCGTTTGGAACGCCAACGCAGTAGCTCGCAGAGTCGGCGCGGGGGTGGCCCGGCGTAGTGCAAAAGCATTACAAAAACGGTGCCGGGCCCCCCCCGTGGCGGCTCTGGGCGCGGCGATGCTGAAACGCGCAAAAAGGCAAACGGCCGGGGTCGTTAGG
>JANOKR010000604.1:0-13151 GCA_031419315.1 Betaproteobacteria bacterium | reverse complement strand
CAGGGGAGGAAGGACTCGAACCCTCGCATGTCGGAATCAAAATCCGATGCCTTGACCAACTTGGCGACTCCCCTACACGGGCGCGGCTCGCGCCGCGCCCCAAAAACAAATTCAGTCAGCCCAGGCCCACAAGGGGTGTTCGGGCAGACCTCGGCACAGCCGACCAACCCAACCCGGCGGCAGTGCATCAGCGTCTGATGCACTGTCGGCCAAGCCTATCGCCGCGTCACCCATGCCGACCCTCGCAAATACCGCGCTGCCCGAGCCTGTCATCCGGCTGTTGCCGAACCGCTTTTCGAGCCACCGGGCAGCCTGCGCTACCTCGGCACACTGTCCTTCAGCCACGGGTTGCAGGTCGTTGTGACCAAACCCATGCTCCAGACCAGCCAGTGCTGCACCTGCAAGAGAGCCCATGATTATAGCCGAGGGCGTGTCGCGCTTCAGGTCCGGGCTGCTGAAGATGCCCGCGGTCTGGATCGACGCTGCCGGCTTGATCACGGCGTAGTTTCGCCGCGGTGCGCCGACTGCTGACAGCTGCTCGCCGATGCCCTGAGCCAGCGCGTTGCGGCCAAAGACAAAAAACGGAACGTCGGCGCCCAGCCTGGCGGCGATCGGAAGCAGGCGCTCACGTGACCAGTTCAGACCCCAGAGCCGGTTGAGCGCCAACAGCACGGTTGCCGCATCGGAGCTGCCGCCGCCCATGCCGGCGCCCGAGGGCAGTTGTTTGTCGATCGAGATGTCGGCTCCGAACGACACCGCGGCGGCTGATTGCAGCGCACGCGCGGCGCGCAGGCAGAGGTCGTCGGCAAGCAAGGCCGCGCCGAGGTCGTGGCGCTGCAACGCGCCATCGCTGCGGCGTTCGAAGTGCAGGGTGTCGGCCCAGTCGATGAGCACGAAGACCGATTCGATGAGGTGGTAGCCATCGTCGCGGCGGCCGGTCACATGCAGGAACAGGTTCAGCTTGGCCGGCGCCGGCACATCGAAGAGTTGTTTCAGGCTCATGACTTGCTGTCAGTGTCCAGCCGCACCCGCAGCGTCGTCGCTGGCGCGGTTGGCGTGGCCGGTCGGCGGGCGACGATCAGCCCGCTGCTGAAAGCGCCAAGATCGACCTGCCAGCCGAGCTGCACAAAACCGCCATCGATAGCCGCATGCGCTGCTTCGGGCCAGGGCCGGCCGCGCAGCCAGTAAAACATCGCCGCCAGCGGCAGCGGCTCGCCAAAGGCTTGCGCGGCCAGGCTGTCGAGGTCGCTGAAAGGCAGTCGTCCGTCGGGGCTGATGAGCTCGGCGCGCCCTGGCTGCCAGCGGGCGCGGGCCAGCGTCGCCCCCAGCGGCCCGCTGATGTCGAGTTCACCGCGCTGCGCATCGCCGCGCAGCTCGAAGCTGGCGCTGGCCTGCCGCGCCGGGGCATCGTTGTTGGCCGCGACCTGGATCGCGAAGCGGCCGCTGAGTGCCGGTGCGTCCGGCGATGGCAACGTGGCACAGGCGCCCAGCAGGCCCAGCAGGCCGGCGAGCGCCAACAGGCCGACCTGGCGGTACTGGTGGTACCGGCCGAGCTGGCCGAGCTGGCCGAACTGACCGATCGCAGCGAGCAGCAGCGCGCCAGCACGGCGGCGGATCACAGGTCGGGCTTCAGTCGCGCCAGGGTTTCGCGCAGCACCTCGTTGGCGGCGTCGCGGTTGCGGCCTTCGCGCCAGACTCGCCGAGCCTCGTCCTGCTGGCCCAATGCCCACAGGACTTCACCCAGGTGCGCGGCGATTTCGGTGTCGGGGCGCGAGGCGTAGGCCTGGCGCAGCAGTCGCAGCGCTTCGTCGCGATTGCCCAGGCGGTACTCGACCCAGCCCAGGCTGTCGGTGATGAAGGGGTCGCCGGGCGCGAGTTCCAGCGCCTTGGCGATCAGCGCCCGCGCCTCGGGCAGGCGTTGGCCCCGATCGGCGAGCGAATAACCCAGCGCGTTGTAGGCATGCTGGTGGTCGGGCTTGGCCGCGATGACCCGCCGCAGCAGGCGCTCCATCTCGTCAACCCGGTCGAGCTTCTCGGCCATCATGGCTTGCTCGTAGACCAGTTCGGTGTCGTCGGGCCAGCGCAGGCTGGCGGCGGTGAGCACCGCGTGCGAGTCGCCCCAGCGCTTGAGCTCGCGCAGCAAATGGGCTTCGGCGACGAGCTTCGCGCGGGCATCGTCGGGCTGCCGCTCGGGCAGTTTTTGCAGCAGCTCACGGGCTTCGCGCAGCCGGCCCTGGCGCGCCAGGATCGTCGCCCGGCGGCTCTGCACTTCGAGCGCACGCTGCGGGCTGTCGACCCGGGCGAGGTACTTCTCGGCGGCCGAAAAATCGCCACGCAACTCGGCCGATTGAGCCAGCAGCAGCCAGGCCTGGACGAGACCGGCGCCGCGTGCATCGGCGGCGGTCGAAGTTGCCGCCTCGTGATCGTCTTCATCCCCCTTGTCAGCTGGCGTCGGCGCGGCCGCCGTCGCACTGCCAGCAGCAACGGGACCGCCAGCACCCGCGGCGGTCACCAAATCGACATAGCGCAGCAATGCGGCGTCGGCCTGCGGCGGGTGTTTCAGCTCGACATGCAGCGCGCCCAGCGTCAACCAGGGCGCGGCCAGGTCGGGTTGCAGCCGGGTTGTGATGTCGAGCTGCTTGATCGCGTCGGCGTGGCGCTGGGCTTGCACCAACACCCGCACAAAAGCCAGCCGCACCGCGGGCTCGGCTGTCGGCTGGCGCAGATGCGCAGTGACCAAATCCTCGGCTGCGGGCTGGCGGCCCATCAGGTCCATCGCCAGCAGTGCCGGCCCCGGGGCCGCGGCGTCGTCAGATGCCGCCGCGCGCGCCAGCGTGAGCGCCTTGTCGGTGTCGCCGGCAGCGAGCCAGGCGCGGCCGATCGCAACCCGGGCCGCGACCTTCGTCGACGCTGACCCGGCATAGGGCTGCAGCTGTTCTTCGATCAGGCCGGCGACCGCGCGGGCCTCACCGGCACGTTGCAAAAAACGCGGCACCGACGAGATCAGGCCGCCACGCTCCGCCTCAGGCGTGCGTGCCAGCAGCGCGCGCAGCGGTTCGCCGATATCGTTGATGCGGTTCAGCGCCACCAGGATCTGCAACTGCGTGCGCAAGGCGTCCAGCGAATCCGGCAACGCAGCCCGCCAGGCCTTGGCCGCGACCAGCGCCTGGTCACCGACGCGGCTTTGCAGCGCGACATCGACCGCGCGACGAAATAGCTGTTCGTCGCGGCTGCGGCGCGCGGCGTCGAGCAGGACTTCGAAAGCGACACCGGCCTGTCCAGAACGCAGCTCCATCTCGCCAATGAGCAGCTGATAAAACATCAGCGCATCCAGCGCCGACCGGCTGGGCGTCTGCGCTGCGGCCTGATCAGCCGGCGCCGGCGCTACCGCCTGTGCGAAAGCCAGTGTGGCGGTGCCAGCCAGCATGGCGCCAGCGCTTGCGATCGTGGCTGTGAACGTGGCTGTGAACGTGGCTGCGGTCGTGGCCGCGATCGCTGCAGCAGTCGCAGCTGCACTTGCCGCGATCGACCGCGCCCAACGGCTGGTCACTCGACCACCGTCAAGCTTGAGGCGGTGATGTTGAGCGAGCCCGGGAGCCTGCCGATCAGCGTGCTGATCGGCAGGCCGGTGCAGCGGCGTGCGGTCGATTGGTTTCACGACTTCATTCTCACATAATGACCCATGCCTGAACTCCCCGAAGTCGAGGTCACACGGCGCTCGATCAGCCCCGGCCTGAGGGGCGCGACCGTGATCTCTGCACGCCTGGGCAAACCGCTGCGCTGGCCGTTGGGCTGCACACCTGAGAGCCTGGCCGGGCGCTTGCTGGCAGCGCCGCAGCGGCGGGGCAAGTACCTCTGGTTGCCGCTCGGCACCGGACCCGGCCCCACGCCCGAACTCAGCCAGCGGCCAGGTGGCCTGCTGCTGCACCTGGGCATGTCGGGCTCGCTGGCCTTTGCCGCCAGCCCGGCTGCGGCCGGCGTGCACGACCACTTCGAGCTGGTCACCAATCGCGGCACCTTGCGCTTGACCGACCCCAGGCGATTTGGCGCGGTGGTCTGGTCGGACGCGCTCGACGCGGCGCCAGCGGCGACCCTGCTCAGCCGACTCGGCTTTGAGCCCTTCGACGTCGCGCTCACGCCGGCCGTTTTTCACGCCGCGCTCAAAGAGCGCCGCAGCCCGATCAAGGCCGTGCTGCTGGGTGGCGAGCTCATCGTTGGCGCCGGCAACATCTACGCCTGCGAGGCCTTGCACCATGCTGGTATTCACCCGCGGCTGCGCGCCGCGTCGATCAGCCGGCCGCGTGCCGAGCGCCTGCTCGCGGCCTTGCGTTTGATCCTGGCGCGGGCCATCGACATCGGCGGCTCGACCCTGCGCGACTTTCGCGACGCCCATGGCGCGGCCGGCGCTTTCCAGCTTGAAGCCGCGGTCTACGGCCGCGCCGGCCTGCCTTGCCCGCGCTGTGCGGCGCCGGTGCAACGCATCGTGCAGGCGCAGCGTGCGACCTATTTCTGCAGAACGTGCCAAAAACGCTGATTGCGCGTTGCGGTTGTCAAGCTTTGTATCGCCGGCACCAGCGGCAGGCGGGCCTGCGCTAGCATCTTGTGGATGCCGACTGTGCGCATGCATTCATCGTTCGCCACCCGCCTGAGTTCGCTCGCCGCCTGGCGTGCCGGGGTCGACCGTTCGGTGGCGACGCTGGCCAGCTGGCTGCGTGAACATGAGCTTCATGGCGAGGCCGAAGCGCAGCTGCTGGGCTCGCTGCACGAGCGCTTGCAGTCTGAAAAACTGATCGTCGCATTTGTCGCCGAGTTTTCGCGCGGCAAGTCCGAGCTGATCAACGCGATCTTTTTCTCCGACGCCGGCCGGCGGGTGCTGCCGGCCGCACCGGGGCGCACGACGATGTGCCCGGTCGAGTTGCGCCACGATGCCGACAAAGCGCCATCGCTGGCCCTGCTGCCGATCGAGACCCGGCTGCGCGGCCTGTCGCTGGCCGAGCTGCGTGACCGTGACGAACCCTGGTCACGCATCCCGTTGAACCCGGGTGACCCCGAGGGCCTCGTGCGTGCGATGGCCGAGGTCACGCGGACCAGCCGCGTCAGCGTCGACGAGGCCCGCGCGCTGGGCCTGTGGGACGACCAGCGCCCCGAAGAAAACTCAGCCCAGGCGGCCGACGGCAGCGTCGAAGTGCCGGCCTGGCGCCACGCGCTGATCAACTATCCCCACCCGCTGCTCGACCGCGGGCTGGTGATCATCGACACGCCCGGGCTCAACGCCATCGGCGCCGAGCCCGAGCTGACCCTGGGCCTGCTGCCTTCTGCGCATGCGACGGTTTTTGTGCTCGGTGCCGATACCGGCGTGACGCGTTCCGATCTCGAAGTCTGGCGCCAACATCTCGGCGCGCGTGCCGTCGAGCGTTTTGTGGTCCTGAACAAGATCGACACCTTGGCCGACCCGTTGGGTAGCGCCGAGCAGATCGAGCAGCAGATTGCCCAGCAGCGGACGCAGACCGCGTTGACCCTGGGCATCGATGTCGCGCGGGTCTTCCCGCTGTCGGCGCGCGACGCGCTCGCAGCGCGCCTCAAGGGCGACGCCGAGGGCCTGGTGCGCAGCCGCCTGCCCGAGTTGGAAGCGGCGCTGTCGGCACAGCTCCTGCCGGGCCAGCACGAGATGCTGTCGATTGCGACATGCGACACCCTGGTCGCGCTGCGCGCCGCCGCGCTGCACCAGTTGGCTGACCGCCGACGCCACAACGCCGAAGAAACACTCGAGATGCGCGGCCTGCGCGGCAAGAGCAGCGCCAAGGTGCGGCTGATGCTCACGCGTGTCGAAGCCGAGATCGCGGATTTCGAGCGCTGCACGGTGCGCCTGTCGGCGACCCGCGCGGTGCACATGAAACTGCTGCGCGCGGCGACCGAGCCGCTGGGCAGCCAGACCCTGCGCAAACATGTCGCTGCGATGCAGCCGCCGGTGGGCATGCGGCTCGTGGCCGGCGGTGCGCTGCGCCCGTTCGAGACCCTGTGTGCCCATCTGCGTGATGCTTTTGTGCGCGCGCGTGGCCATGGCGACGAGATGCACCGCATGGTCGACGCCAGCTTTTCGAGGCTGAATGCCGAATTCGGTTTTGCCTTTCTCGCCGGTGCACTGCCGACCTTCGAACGCTGGGAACATGAACTCGGCCTCATCGAGCGCAACTACAGCCAATACCTCGGGCTGACCCAGGCCTGGCGCCTCGCCGCACCGGGGGCGATGGAGCAGTTTCGGCGCATGCTGTTGTCCAAATTGCGCATGGTCTTCGAGAGCGCTGCGAGCGAGCTGGAGTTGTGGAGCAAAAACGTCTCCGGCCAGATCGACCACCAGTTGCGCGAGCGCCGTCGCGCGTTCAGGCGCCGCCACGATGCGCTCGAACGCATCCAGCAGGCCGCGGGTGAACTCGAGTCGCGGATCAGCGAACTCGAAGACCAGGAGCAGCGCCTGCGCGACATGCAACAACGCCTGGAATCGCTTGTCGACGCCGCACAAAGCGCGGCGCAAATGAGCCCGCAGGCGCTGGCGCGGCGCGACGCGGCTTGACACCGGCGGCCGCTGGTTCGCTGGCTGGCCGGGTGGTGCGCTGGCAGCGCCAACATGGCCGCCACGGCCTGCCCTGGGGGGGCACACAAGACCCGTACCGTGTCTGGTTGTCTGAAGTCATGTTGCAGCAGACCCAGGTGAGCACGGTGCTGGCCTATTTCACGCGCTTCGTGAGCCGCTTCCCCGATGTGCAGAGCCTGGCCGCGGCGTCGCAGGACGATGTGCTCGCGCTCTGGAGCGGCCTGGGCTATTACAGCCGCGCGCGCAACCTGCACCGCTGCGCGCAGGTCGTGGTCAGCGGCCACGGAGGCAAGTTTCCAAGCCGCAGCGCCACGCTCGCCACGCTGCCCGGCATCGGTCGGTCGACCGCCGCGGCGGTCGCTGCATTCTGTTTTGGCGAACGTGTCGCGATCCTCGACGGCAATGTCAAAAGGGTGCTGACACGCGCGCTCGGTTTTGCTGGCGATCTGTCGATCGCGACGCAGGAGCGTGCGCTGTGGGCGCAGGCGCAGGCGCTGCTGCCGGCGCGCGGCATCGAGGCCTACACCCAGGGCCTGATGGACCTCGGCGCCGAAGTCTGCACATTGCGCCGGCCGCGCTGCGCAGCCTGCCCGCTCAGCGCCGACTGCGTCGCCTTGGCTGAAGGCCGGCCGCAGGCCTATCCGGTGAAGACCAAACGCCTGCAGCGTGGCCGACGCGAAAACGATCTGCTCTGGCTGCAACAGCGTGGCCGGGTCTGGCTCGTTCGCCGGCCGCAGCAAGGGGTCTGGGCGGGGCTGTGGTCGATGCCCGAATGGCCGGCCGACGGCTCGCTGGCCAGCCTCGCTGCCGGCTGGCCGGGCGGCGGGCAGCTGCTGCCCGCGGTGCAACATGCGTTGACCCATTTCGACTGGACGCTGCGGCCGCTGCGCTGGGTCTTGCCGGCGCGGCTGGCGGCAGCGCGCCGCGGCGCGATCGAATCGGTGCTCGGTCAAGGTGACAGCGAATGCGAAGGTGACGGCGACGGTGAAACTGAGCGTGAAAGCGACCATGACCGCGAAGGTCGCAACGACCGCGACGGCCGCGGCGCCTGGTTCGATCTCGATCAAGCCCTGCGGCTCGGCCTGCCGGCCCCGGTGCGCAAGCTGCTCGCGGCGGCCGGCGTTGCCGCTGAGGTCGACGCTTAGCCTCTGACGACCTGCTTGCTGCGCAGGAACTCGTCGACCAGCTTCAGCCGCACGCCGGCGTCGTCAAGTTCCATCAGCTTTTGCTTGGCCGCCAGCGAGATCGGCAGCAGCTCGCACCAGCGGTTGGCGACCCAGCCGGCGTCGTCCAGCGCCATCGGCTCGGCAAAGGGCAGCGGCCCCTGCTCCTTGAGCTTTGCCGCGGCCTGCGCCAAGGCTTCGACGGTGGCCTGCATTGCTGCCGCAGGCGCCTGCCGCTCGTCGTCGGGCAGCGCTGCCACCGGCGCCGACCACAAACCGTTGGCCGCCTGCTTTGGCGCCGCGTTGAGCCGGAAGCGCTGCAGACCGGTGCACTGCACACGCAGGATGCCCTGCTGCTCGGCGTCGACATCGTCGATGCGCGCCATCACGCCGACGTTCTCGATGCGCACGCCCTTCGGGTTGGGCCCGGCCTCGGCACCCTGCGCCAGGCAGATCACACCAAACGGCTGTTGCGACCGCAGGCAGTCGCCGACCAGGTCGACATAACGCGCTTCAAACACCTTCAGCTGCAGCCGGCCGCCAGGGAACAGCACCATCTGCAGCGGGAACAAAGGCAGGTTCATGGTGCCCCCACGCTTGCGACAGTCGTCGCTGCGCTGCCCCCCAAGGGGGCGTTCGCGCCTAGGGGCGGCCCGTCGGCGCTCATTCGGCGCTGTCCAATTCACGATGCCGCACCAGCGTCGCATTGCGGTCGGCAAAACGCTTGGCCAGCGATTCGGCGCCGTAGACCGAGCGGTGCTGGCCGCCGGTGCAGCCGATCGCCACGGTGAGGTAGCTGCGCTGGTCGGCTTCGAAGCTGGGCAACCAGCGGCGCAGGAAGGTTTCGATCTGCGCCAGCATCTCGGCGACCTCGGGCTGCGCTTGCAGGTATTCGGCGACGGCATCGTCGCGGCCGCTGAGCGGGCGCAGCTCGCGGATATAAAACGGGTTTGGCAACACCCGCAGATCGAAGACGAAGTCGGCGTCCAGCGGCACGCCATGTTTGAAGGCGAAGGACTCGAAGACCAGGGTCAGCGACGACGCATTGGCGCCGACCAGGCCGCGCATCCACGAGCGCAACTGCGCCGGGCGCAGCTGGCTGGTGTCGATGACGGTGGAGACCTCGCGCAGGTCGGCGAGCAACGAACGTTCGAGTTCGATCGCATCGATGAGCGCGCGCGACGAGCTGTCGCCGGCGCCGCCGGTGCTGGTCAGCGGATGCGGCCGGCGCGTTTCTGAAAAGCGCCGCACCAGCGCGTCGGTGGCGGCATCGAGAAAAACCGAGCGCACCGAAACGTTTTCACTTTTCAGCTCGGCGATCAGCGGCAGCAGATGCGGCAACGAGCTCGCGGTGCGCACATCGACGGCCACCGCGACGCGGTTCGTGAAGCGGGCATGTTCGAGCCGGATGAAATCGCGCAGCAGCTCGGGTGGCAGGTTGTCGACGCAGAAGAACCCGGCGTCTTCAAGGGCATGCAAGGCCACCGATTTGCCCGACCCCGAGATGCCGGTGACCAGCACTACCTCGCCGGTCATTGGGGCACCCACATCGCCAACTTGCCCGTCATCGCGCCCCCAACATCGCCAGCGCATGCGCCTGGCTGGTGCCACTGAACCGCTCGCCGCCGAGCATTCGTGCGATCTCGGCGACCCGCGACTGGCCGGCGACCGGCTGCACATCGCTGACGGTGGTCTCGCCCAGCAGCGCTTTGGAGACGACGAAGTGCGCGTCGGCACAGGCCGCCACCTGCGCCAGGTGGGTGACCGCCAGCACCTGCGTCTGTCGGCCGAGCTGTTTCATCAGTCGGCCGACGCTGTCGGCCACCGTGCCGCCGACACCGGCGTCGATCTCGTCGAAGATCAATGTCGGCACCGCAGCGCCATGCGCGGTTGTGACCGCCACCGCCAGCGCCAGGCGCGACAACTCGCCGCCCGAGGCGACCTTGGCGAGCAGGCGCGGTGTGGCGCCGGCGTGGCCGGCAACGAGAAACTCGACCGACTCCAGGCCGTAAGCCTGCGGGCCGTCAGCCGCGGGCAGGCCGATGTCAAAACGGCCGCCGTTCATGCCGAGCTGCTGCATCACCTGGGTGATTGCGGCGGCAACTTTGGGTGCCGCTGATTTGCGCAGTGCAGAGATCTTCTTGGCGTGCGAGCGCCAGGCAGCTTCTGCTTCAACCACCCGGCGTTCGAGTTGGTCGAGATCGGCGGCCGCGTCGAGCGCCTGCAGCTCGCTGCGCCAGCCGGCCAGCAGCGCTGGCAGCTCTGCAGCTGAGCGGCGGTAGCGGCGTGCGAGCTGCATCCAGGCCGACAAGCGGTTATCGAGTTCGGCCAGGCGCTGCGGGTCGGGTTCGTTGTGGCCGAGATAACCATGCAGCGTGTGCGCGGCATCCTGCAGCTGGGTTTGCGCTGCAGCCAGGACCTCGGCGACAGCCGCCAGTTCGGCGTCGTATTGCGCCACCGCCTGCAAGGCATCGAGCGCGCGGCCGGTGAGCGCATCGGCGGCGCTGTCAGCCTCGCTGACCGCATCCAGCGCCAGCCGGGCGGCATCAAGCAAGGCCTGGGCATGGGCCAGGCGCTGGTGCTCGGCATTGAGCTCGCTCCACTCGTCGTCGCCGGGCGCGAGCTTGTCGACCTCACCGATCTGCCATTGCAATCGTTCGCGCTCGCGCTCAATGCTGTCGCGCTGGCTGCGCGCTTGTTCGAGTGCCGCTGTCGCGGCGCGCCAATCGGCCCAGGCCGCCGCCATCGCGCCGCCGTCGACACCGGCCTGCGCATCGAGCAGCGCGCGCGCCGCGGCGGCTTGGGTCAGGCTCTGCCAGGCATGCTGGCCGTGGATCTCGATGAGATGCCCGGCGGCCTCGCGCAGCTGGCCGACGGTGGCGCTGCCGCCGTTGATCCAGGCCCGGCTCTTGCCGTGCACGTCGATCGTGCGGCGCAGCAGCAGGCTTTCGCCGGCGTCGAAGCCGGCTACTTCGAGCCAGCCTTGCAGCGCTGCCGGCGCAGCGTCAAATTCGGCGCTGATCTCGGCACGCGCGGCACCTTCGCGCACGACACCAGCATCACCGCGGCTGCCCAGCGCGAGCTGCAAGGCGTCGACGAGGATCGACTTGCCGGCGCCGGTTTCGCCGGTCAGCACCGAGAAACCGGCGCCGGTTTCGATGTCGAGTTGCGCGACGATGACGAAGTCACGCAGGCTCAGGCGCCGAAGCATCAGACCACACCCTCGTACCCGCGCAGCTTGCGCCGTAGCGTGGCGTAATAACTCCAGCCGCGCGGGTGCAAAAAACGCACCTTGTGCACCGAGCGGCGCACACGAACCTGGTCGCCGTGCAGCAGGCTGGCCAGGCTTTGCATGTCGAAGTTGGCCGACGCGTCGCGGCCGGCGACGATCTCGATGCGGATCTCGCCGCCATCGGGCAAGACGATCGGCCGGTTGCTCAGCGTGTGCGAAGCGATCGGCACCAGCACCCAGCCGGCGATGCCCGGATGCAGGATCGGCCCGCCGGCCGACAGCGCGTAGGCTGTGGAGCCGGTCGGCGATGCGACGATGAGGCCGTCGGCGCGAAGGTTGGCGACAAAGTCGTCGCCGATATCGACCTTGAGCTCGACCATGCTCGCGGTGGCGCCGCGGCTGACGACGACATCGTTCATCGACAGGCCGTCGAAGATCTTTTCGCCGTCGCGCCAGACACCGCCTTCGATCATCGTGCGGTGTTCTTCTTCGTAGTCGCCGGCCAGCATCGGTGCCAGCGCGTCACGAAAACGATCGATCGGGATATCGGTGATAAAGCCCAGCCGGCCCTGGTTGATGCCCACCAGCGGCAGGCCGTAACGCGCGAGTTCGCGGGCGATGCCGAGCATCGTGCCGTCGCCGCCGACGACCACGCCCAAGTCGCAGCGCTCACCCATCTGCGCCGGGCTGAGGGCGTCGTACTGCGTGCTGCCGATGGCCAGGGCCGTTTCGCGCTCAAGCGAAACGTCGAGCCCCTGCGCGGCGAGGAACTGGGCAATTTCCTCCAGCACCGGGCCGATGCCACGGGCCTGGTATTTGCCGACGATCGCAGCGTGGCGGAAGCGGGCAGGCATGCGCCGGATTACACCATAGCGGTGCCCAGCGGAGCGGCCGACCACGGCACGCCGCAGCCACATCCGTACAATGATTTCATCATGCTCGACGACCGCGCCAAGACCCTGCTGCGAACCCTCGTCGAGCGTTACATCGCCGACGGCCAGCCGGTCGGCTCGCGCACGCTGTCGCGGGCTTCGGGGCTGGAGCTGTCGCCGGCGACGATCCGCAATGTGATGAGCGACCTCGAAGAGCTCGGCCTCATTGCCAGCCCGCATACCAGCGCCGGGCGCATCCCGACATCACGCGGCTACCGGCTTTTTGTCGACACCATGCTCACGGCGCGGCCGCTGGCGCTGAACCAGGTGCCGCTGGATATGGTCGCGGCACGCGAGCAGCTCCACCCCGACCAGCCGCAGCGGGTGATCGCGCAGGCCGCGCAGGTGCTGTCGAGCCTGTCGAGTTTTGTCGGCGTGGTGACCGCGCCGCGCAAGACCGGGGTCTTTCATCACATCGAATTCTTGCGGCTCGGCGAGCGGCGGGTGCTGGTGATCCTGGTCGCGCCCGACGGCGATGTCCAGAACCGCGTCATCTTCACCGCGCGTGACCACAGCCCGACCGAGTTGATCGAGGCCACCAACTACCTCAATGCGCACTACGCCGGGCTCACCATCGAGGCCGTGCGCGAACGCCTGAAATCCGAGATCGACGCCTTGCGCGGCGAGATCAGCACGCTGATGCAGGCGGCGGTGCAGGCCAGCACCGAAGCGATGGCACAAAGCGGCGAGCAGGTGGTTGTCTCCGGCGAGCGCAACCTGCTGGCCATGCCCACGCTGGGCCACGACATGGGCGCGCTGCGCAAGCTCTTCGACGTCTTCGAGCAGAAGACCGAGCTGATGCGCCTGCTCGATGTCTCCAGCCGCGCCGAAGGCGTGCGCATCTATATCGGCGGCGAAAGCCATGTCGTGCCGTTTGAAGAGCTCAGCGTGGTGACTGCGCCCTACGAGGTCGACGGTCGCATCGCAAATTTGATCGAGCGTGAACTCGGAATCCATCCGATAGATTTTCGCTGAATTGATCAATCTCTTGATGTGTTCGCGCAAACGAGCTTCATCAATTGCCCCAACTGCGCACTCGTGGTGGCAGCCTTTGTTGCGGGGCGGGCGTCGGCAAATTGTGTGGTCGCAAGGCCAATGACAGCGATCAGCGCGGCAGTGGTTCCAAGTAGCAGTTTTTTCATCTCAGTTTCCCCCTCAAACAGCCGTAGCGCCGCCATCGATCACCATCGTTTGGCCCGTAGTGAAAGCCCCAGCGCGCGAGGCTAAAAATA
>JANOKR010000603.1:0-6722 GCA_031419315.1 Betaproteobacteria bacterium | reverse complement strand
ACCATACAGTTGACATTGGAAACTCATCAGTTCACACTCGTACGTGTTGTGAAAGTCCTAGATCGTTTCTTTTCCGACCCAGCGCCTAGCTACGCCACGGTCATCAACCGCATTTACAGACTGAACATGCTGTCCCGCTGGTTCAAAACATCCCTGGCCATCACCGACGGCAGCGCCCGCATCGCCACCCTGGAGGCCACCGACGTCATCGCCAGCGACGGTGTCATTCATGTCATCGACAAAGTCTTGCTGCCGGCTCCTTGAACAGCGCCATCGAGCGCGATCAACCTTTCGCCAACCACTCACTTCAACCTGGAAATCTGTCATGAAAAAACTCATTGCCCTTTCTGCCCTGTCACTCGCCGCGCTCGCGGTTCAAGCCAAGGACATCGTTGATGTCGCGGCCGGCGCCGGCACCTTCAAAACGCTGGCAGCGGCACTCGGCGCCGCCGGGCTCGTCGACACGCTCAAGGGCGCAGGCCCGTTCACCGTCTTTGCGCCCACCGACGCGGCGTTTGCAAAAATCCCCAAAGCCGACCTCGATGCGCTGCTCGCCGACAAGGCCAAGCTCACTGCCGTGCTCACCTACCACGTTGTCTCCGGCAAGGTGATGGCCAAGGACGTCAAGGCCGGCAAGGTCAAGACGGTGCAAGGCAGTGAATTGACGGTCGGCACCTCTAGCGGCGTCACGGTCGACGGCGCCAGGGTTACGGCCACCGATATCGTGGCGTCCAACGGCGTCATTCACGTCATCGACAGCGTGATCATCCCCAAGTAAGCGCGCTCCCGTACGGCGCTCGGCCGCGTCGCGCAAAGCGGCGCTGGCCGAGGCCCGCAGGTTGACCTTGCAGCGCAATCAGGCGAGCAGATGCTCCGGCGCGAGGTACTGCTGCCGGTAGTCCTCGAAGCCAAGTTCGTCAGCCTGCTCGCGACGACGTTGCTCGGCGAGCGAGTCGCGTGCGGCGCGGTCGAAGCGCTCGGCCGTTGCGGCATCGAAAGGCAGATCGAGCAGGGCCTGGCGGGTCTGCGCCGACTGCGCGTTGATGAAGGCCGCAAACGAGTCGCCAAAATCGGCATGCATCGTCGCCAGTACACGCGCCGACGGCGCCGAATCCAGCACGGCCAGGCGCGCCACGGCTGCGCGCAGAGCGACAGCATGGGCCTCACCACCTTGCGCGCGGTCCAGGTGCGCGGCAATC
Organism: Betaproteobacteria bacterium; assembly: GCA_031419315.1. Taxonomy (GTDB): domain Bacteria; phylum Pseudomonadota; class Gammaproteobacteria; order Burkholderiales; family Burkholderiaceae_C; genus Rubrivivax. The sequence continues at coordinate 5,523 of JANOKR010000603.1, read as the reverse complement.
GGCGCGCAGCCGGCGAGGATCTCTTCGCCCCACTCGACCAGCGATACCGGTTGACCCTGCCGCTCGAGCATCAAACCCGGCTCGCGCCCGGCCGACGCGGTGCGGTGCTGGTTGCGCGCAAGTTCGGCGGTTTCCTGCGGCGTGTCGTCGGCGCTGTCGCTGAGCAGGCAGTGCAGCAAAAAGACGTCGAGAAACTGCATCGTCTGCGCCGCAATGCCCAGCGGCTCGAAAGGGTCGAGGTCCATGCAGCGCACCTCGACATACTCGACGCCGCGCTCGCGCAGCGCATGCAGCGGGCGCTCGCCGCTGCGGATGACGCGCTTCGGGCGGATCGTGCCGTAGAACTCGTTTTCGATCTGCAGCAGGCTCGTCGCAAGCTGGTTGTATTCACCGCCCAAGTTGCGCACGCCGACGGCTTCATAAGGCGGGTGCGGCGTGGTCAGCGCGCCGTGCAGCGATGCGGCATAACCTTCCAGGCAGTTGTAGCTGACATTCAGCGCCGCCTGCGCGTCGCTCTGGTAACCCAGCCGCCCCATGCGCAGTGAGGTCGCGTGCGGCCGGTAAAAACTGCGTTCGCCCAAGGACTGCAGATCATGCGCGCGGCCTTCGACAAAACTCGCGCCGAGCGCCGGCGAGGCGCCAAACAGCAGCAGCAGCAAGAACGAATGGCGCCTGAAATTGCGGATCAGCGCAAAGTAATCTTCGTTGCCCAGCCCGGGCATCGACCAGTTGTAGTGGATGCCCGAGATCGTCTGCATGCGCCGGCCATAGCGGTGGCCCAGGCCCATGCGGTAGACACTCTTGGCGCGGCCGACATTCGAAGACCCGTAGCGCCCGATCGGGATCGTCTCGTCGCCCGGCAGCTCACACGGCATGCTCGACACCCACAGCCGCTCGGCGCCGAGCGCGCGGTAGACAAACTGGTGCACCGCTTGCAACTCGTTGATGCAGCCGGCGGCATCGGCGTGCACGCCAGTGATCAGCTCGAGCTGCGACTCGCTGAAGTCGGTGGTGATATTCGGGTGCGTGAGTGCCGAGCCCAGCGCCGCAGGGTGCGGCGTCACCGCCAGCACACCCTGCGCGTCGACCCGCAGGCTTTCTTTTTCAACCCCGCGGCGCATGCCCGCCAGGCGCTCAGCGGTCAGGCTGCGGATGCGGTCTTCGATCGGGCTCATCAAGCGATGATAGGGGCCGGGCGTGATCCTCGCTGGCGGCGGGTCATCCAGCCGCAGCGGCGCGATCAGACGGCGACGACAAACACCTCGGCCGCTGCCGCCCGGCCGCTGATCGGCACCGAACCGAGCGCTTGGCAGACCACCGTGCCGGCGAGTGCCGAATGGGTCGCGGCGTCGATCAGGATCGGGTGACCGGCGCGTTTGGTATGGGCTTCCAGCCGCGCCGCCAGGTTGACCGTGTCGCCGACGCAGGTGTAGGTGGCGCGGGTCTGGGTGCCGGTGTAGCCGGCGATCACCGCGCCCGATGCGATGCCGATGCCGATCTGCAATGGCGGCTTGGCCAAACGCTCGGGCGACTGGTTGAAGAGGCCGATCATCTCGATCATTTCCAGCGCCGCATTCACAGCGCTGCGGCAGGGGTCGGCCAGCGCCAACGGCGCGCCGAAGATCGCCATCAGGCCGTCGCCGACCATCTGGTTGACGATGCCGCCGTGGCCGCAGATGGCGTCGAACATCAGCGTGTAGTAGGTGTTCAGCAGCTCGATGGTTTCTTCGGGCGGCATCACTTCAGCCATCGCGGTGAAGCCGCGGATGTCGCTGAACATCGCGGTCGCCTGGACGAGCCGGCCGCCCAGCGCGAAGCCCGATGTGTCGAGATCGTCGGCGACTTCGCGGGTCGCAAAACGGCGCACCAGCTCGCGCTGCTGGTCGCGCAGGCGCTTCTTTTCCAGGCTGGCACCGATGCGCGCCTTGAGCAGCACCGCGTTCACCGGCTTGGGCAGGTAGTCCTCGGCGCCGAGTTCGATGCAGCGCACGATATTGGCGAGGCCTTCGACCGAGCTCGTCACGATCACCGGCAGGTCGCGCAGCGCGAGGTCGCGCGCGAGATGTTCGAGGACTTCGAAGCCGTCCATCTCGGGCATCTCGATGTCGAGCAGCAGCAGATCAAAAGGCTCGCGCCCGAGCATCGCCAGCGCGACGCGCCCGTTCTCGGCCAGCGCCACGCGGTGGCCCTGCATCTCCAGGCTGCGCGCCATCAGCAGCCGGTTGACCTTGTTGTCGTCGGCGACGAGCAGCCGCGCGCCGGCTTTAGTCACGGATCAACTCCGCCAGCGCCGCGGCCGCCTGCCCGTAAGCCGCGTCGAGCTTGTCAATCGCCGCGGCGTCGATCGCCACATCGTCGGCCAGCCCGCGCAACTCGAACTCGCGCGCCAGCGCGGCGAATACCAGCGCGCCGAAGGTCTGGCCGTTCGACTTGAGCGAATGTGCCGCGCGGCGGAGGCGGTCAGCATCGTTCGCGACGCGCGCGCTGCGCAGCTCGGCCAGCAGGGCCGGCGCTTCTTCAAAAAAAGTGCCGACCAGTTCGGCGACGAAGTCGGCGCCGGCCGCTTCCTGTAGCTCAGCGAAGGTCGTGGCGTCGATGACGGTGTTGTTGCTCACGTCAGTTTTCTCCTTGGGCTCGACGCGCCGCGATGAGCAGGCTGGCCAAGCCTCAACCAGGCGTCGCCGCACCACCAGCAACGATGCGCTGGACGTTTTCACGCAACGCAGGCAAGTCCTGCTCGACCATCGACCAGACCGCGTCGAAATCGACGCTGAAGTAGGCATGAATCAATCGATCCCGCGCACCTGCGATTTGCCGCCAAGGCACGCCCGGCTCACCGGCAATGAGTGCCGGGCTGAGATTCTTGACGGCTTCGCCGACAACGGCGAGTTGGCGCATCACGGCACTCTGCGTCTTGCGATCGGCCATGAAAAGTCGCCGCAGCCGCCCACCGTGAAACTTTCGATGTCGGCGATCGCCGCCAGGATGTGCGCCAGGAACAGGCTGTCGCGTTCCGTCATAGCGGGTGCGCTTCGGCCAGGATGCGGTCTCGCAGTGCGGGGTGCAACTCACGCTCGGTACAAAGATCGACCTTGACGCCCAAGACGTCGGCGATATCGAGTTGCAGGCCGACGATACGCAACAGAGACGTCCCAGGGGGCATGTCGACGGGCAAATCGACATCGCTGCCTGCGTGGTCGAGTCCCTTGGCTGCCGATCCAAAAACGCGAACACTCTTCGCGCCACTCACTGTCGCCAGAGCAAGGATGCGGTCACGCTGCGAGGCCAGTGCTTGGGAGGGACACATCGGCCGATTCTGCCGCATCGTGCAGGCACTTGCGCTGCTACGCGCGCTGCTGCGCCTGGACCAGCGCCTGAATCAATTGCTCGACGCGGATCGGCTTGGTGATGTAGTCGTCCATCCCCGCGGCCAGGCACAGCTCGCGGTCACCGGCCATCGCATTGGCCGTCATCGCCACGATGCGCGGGCGCTCGTCGGGTTGCCGCTTGGCGACGATGCGGCGGGCGGCTTCGAGCCCGTCCATCTCGGGCATTTGCACATCCATCAGCACGACATCGTAGGCCTGGCGCTCGACGCATTGAATGGCTTCGATGCCGTTGCTGGCCAGGTCAGCGCGATAGCCCATCTGCTGCAACAGGCGCAGCGCGAGCTTCTGGTTCACCAAGTTGTCTTCGGCGAGCAGGATGCGCAAGGGATGACGGGCAGCCATCTGCGCATCGAGCTGGGGGCGTCGTTCGCGCGGCGGCTTGCCTGGGCGCCCTCCCGTGCCCGAGCAGCGTGATGAGGATGGCGGCGGTTGCCGCGACAACATGGCGGCTGACGTCACCCTGCAGCAGCGGCATCGCGCTGGCGAACAGCATCGCGCACGAGCCTGCGGCCGTCCTCAGCAGCCAGCGCCAGCGCGGCGTCATCGTCGTTTCCGTGGTGGTCGTCATGGCGCGCGCGCCCGACGCTGTTGCAGACTCGGAGCGTGGAATTTACAATCTCGGAGCTTCACTCCGGATCTGTAAACATGATTCCCCGCACCGCCGCCGCCCGCTTGTCGCGCCTGCTGAAGGGATTTCCGGTCGTCACCGTGACGGGGCCGAGGCAGTCGGGCAAGACCACGCTCGTGCGTGCGCTGCTGCCCGATCGGCCCTACGTCTCGCTGGAGTCGCCTGCGCAACGCGAGTTCGCACGGCAGCGGCCGGCAGAGTTCCTGCGGCAGTACCGCCAAGGCGCGGTCATCGACGAAGCGCAGCACGCACCGGAGTTGTTCTCCGAGATGCAGGGCGTGGTGGACGGCGCTGGGCGCATGGGCATGTTCGTGCTGACCGGCTCGCAGAACCTCTCGCTGCTCTCTCGCGTGACCCAGAGCCTGGCCGGGCGCACGGCGCTGGTCGAGTTGCTGCCGCTGTCCATAGCCGAGCTGCGTGCGGCAGGCCGGCTGAACCCAGCAGAGGCCAACTACGCGGGCTACCTGCTCAAGGGCTTCTTCCCGGCCATCTACGCGCGCGACCTCGAGCCGCACGAGTGGTTGCAGGCCTACATCGTGACCTACGCCGAGCGCGACGCGCGCCAACTCGCCGCCATCCAGGACCTGGGCGCGTTCCAGCGTTTTCTCAAGCTCGTCGCCGGGCGCACGGGCCAGTTGCTCAACATGCAGGCGCTGGGCAGTGATGCGGGCGTGTCCGACAAGACCGTGAAACATTGGTTGTCGATCCTGGAGACCTGCTACCTGATCCACTACCTGCGCCCGCACAGCGCGCACTTCGGCAAGCGGCTCATCAAGATGCCCAAGCTCTACATGACCGACGTCGGCCTGGCCGCCGCGCTGATCGGCATTCACGACGAGACCCAGGTCATGGCCCATCCGCTGCGAGGGGCGCTGTTCGAGACGCTGGTGGTGAACGAATTGCTCAAGGCCCGCTGCAACGCCGGCCTGCGCGAGCCGCTGTACTTCTGGCGCGACAACATCGGCACCGAGGTCGACGTGGTGCTGGAGCGCGGCAACCAGATTGCGGCGATCGAGATCAAGTCGGGGCCGACCGTGGCGTCCGATGCCTTCGGCGCGCTGGCCAAGTGGCGCAAGTACGCCACCGAGCGCGGCCACTTCGGCGCCATCCATCCGGCGCTGGTGTACGGCGGCGACACCCGCTTCACGCGCGACGGCGTGGACGTGATGCCGTGGTCGGGTCTGTGATTCGGTCATCGCGTCAGCGCCGAGCCTGCGGCACCGTGGCCAGCAGCGCCTCGACCAGCGCATCGACCCGGATCGGCTTGGTGACATAGTCGTCCATGCCGGCGGCGAGGCACTCCTCGCGGTCACCTTGCATCGCGTTGGCGGTCATCGCGACGATGCGCGGGCGTTCGCCGGCCGCGTACTTCGCAACGATGCGGCGGGTCGCTTCGAGACCGTCCATCTCCGGCATCTGCACATCCATCAGCACCACGTCGTAAGGCTGGCGCTCGACGCTCTCGATGGCTTCGATGCCATTGCTGGCCACATCGGCCCGATAGCC